>JAEEQF010000001.1 GCA_016285175.1 Bacteroidales bacterium | reverse complement strand
GCTCATCCTCAGCATCTCGCAGACCATCCTCTTCCACATCAACGCCTCCACCGGCGGCCTGGACATCCTGGCCAAGATTGTGAACAAGTACCTGCACTTCGATATCGGCACGTCCGTCACGGTGGCGGGCGCCATCATCTGCTGCACGGCCTTCGCGGTGAATCCGTTCCGGATGGTGGTTATCGGCCTCATTGGCACGTGGATCAACGGCGTGGCGCTGGACTATTTCACGGCGGGCCTCAACCGGCGCAAGCGCGTGTGCATCATCTCTAAGGATTATGAGGCCATCCGGGACTACATTATCAAGGAACTCACCCGCGGCTGCAGCCTTTATGAGGTGACGGGCGGCTACTCCGGAGAAAAATCCATGGAGATCCAGGCCCTGCTCACCAAAGACGAGTTCGCCAATCTGATGAACTACTTGAGGGAGAATAACATAAACAGCTTCATCACAGCCGGGAACGTGAGTGAGGTCTATGGCCTCTGGCACGAAAAATCGCATGGCAGGAAAGGAAAACCGTGAGTTTGGCACGGTATTGGAATTAAGGGGTATCAGACATAAATATTGATACCTTACATACACTACAAAACCCGCCGCCAATTGTGAAATTCGCGAGCGGGTTCTTCTTTTTTCCGTAAGAAAACCGTAACTTTACGGAAAACCCCAACCACATGAAACAATACATCCAAGAGAATAAGGAACGGTTCTTCCAAGAACTGTTCTCCCTGCTGCGCATCCCGTCCGTGAGCGCCAAGCCGGAACACAAGGCCGATATGTACCGCTGCGCCAGGCGCCTGGTGGAACTGCTGAAGGAAGCCGGTGCGCAGGAGGCCGCCGTGTATGAGACGGCCGGCCATCCGGTGGTCTTCGGCCAGTACAACCAGGGGGCGGAAAAGACCGTCCTGGTGTATGGCCATTACGATGTGCAGCCGCCGGAACCGCTGGAGAAATGGCGTACGGATCCCTTTGAGCCCGTGATTGCCAAAGACCCTTCCACCGGGGAGGAAGCCATCTACGCCCGCGGCGCCAACGACGACAAGGGCCAGCTCTTCATGCACCTGAAAGCCTTCGAGTTCCTGCTCCGGAAGGGCCTCCTGAAGCACAATGTGAAGTTCATCTTCGAGGGCGAGGAGGAGATTGGCAGCCCGTCCCTGCCGGAGTGGATCAAGGAGCATAAAGAGCTGTTGAAGGCCGATGTGGTGCTGGTTTCGGACACCACCATGATAAGCGAGAAGGTGCCTTCCATCAATTGCGGCATGCGCGGCCTGGCGTATCTGGAAGTGACGGTGACGGGCCCCAACAAGGACCTGCACTCCGGCCATTACGGCGGTGCCGTGGCCAACCCCATCAACGTACTTTGCAGCATGATAGCCTCCCTGCAGGATGCCGACGGCCGCATCACCGTCCCCGGCTTCTACGATTCAGTGGTGGAATTATCGGCCGAAGACAGGGCCCTCCTGAACCGGGCGCCGTTTGATATGGAGGAGTACAAGCAGTTCCTGGACATCAATGAGGTAAAGGGGGAGAAGGGGTACACAACCATCGAGCGCACGGCCATCCGGCCCAGCCTGGACGTGTGCGGCATCTGGGGCGGTTATACCGGAGCCGGAGCCAAGACGGTGCTGCCTTCCACGGCCCACGCCAAGGTGTCCATGCGCCTGGTGCCCAACCAAAAGGCTTCTGAAATTACGGAACTGTTTACCAGGCACTTCCTTTCCATCGCTCCGCCGTACGTGAAGGTGTCCGTAACCCCTTGCGAGGGCGGCAACGGCTTCCTGATCCCGCTCAGCTCCCCGGCCTTCAAGGCGGCGTCCCGGGCCATGACGGAGGTCTATGGCATGGAACCCGTACCCGCTCGCGGCGGCGGTTCCATCGCCATCCTGGCCGATATGCAGCAGATCCTTAACGTGGACCCGCTCCTCATGGGCTTCGGCCTGGAAAGGGATACCATCCACTCACCCAACGAGAGCTACCTCCTGCGCCAGCTCTTTGCCGGGATGGAGAGCATCGCCCTGTTCTATCAGTACTGGTAGGAAGGCCAGCGGAGGGTGAGATACCCTGCCCTTATGGCCAGATGCACGAAATAGGCCGCCATCAGCAGATGAATGGCGGCTTCCGGTGTTTTCATCAGTCCCACGCCGGCAAACCACACGGCAAAGAAACCCACGGCGCAAAGCAGGGTGCTGTTCCTCAGGTCCCTGGACGCCGTGGCTCCTATAAAGATGCCGTCCCAGATAAAGGCCGGGCAGCCGATTAGGGGCATCAGCAAGAGCCAGGGCAGGAAAGCCCGGCCGGCATCCACCACCGTGGAATCGTCCGTCATCAGGCGCAGCACCGGCACTCCGCCCAGGCCGTACAGCAGCATGAACAGCGCCGCCACGGCTATGCCCCAGAGGAAGGTGCCCCGGATGGTGGCCCGTACGCCTTCCCGGGAGCCTTCGCCTATGAATCGGCCCGTCAGCGCTTCGCCGGCATAGGCAAAGCCGTCGGAGAAGTAGCTGAAGAACATGAGCAGCTTCATCAGGATGGCGCTCACCGCCAGCATCAGGTCTCCGTAACGGGCACTGATGATGGTGAAGCCGATATACACCGCAATCATCCCCAGGCTCCGGAGAATCAGGTCCCGGTTCAGCTGGAAGAAGCTGCCGGAGCCAAAGTCCTTTGTCTCAGTCGCTTCCGTTTTCGTCCCTGTGTCTGCAATCACAGGGACAGAAGGGCAAATCATTGATTTTAAGGCAATTGAGTATCCATAGCGCCGACGGGCGGCTATCAGACAGTAGCTGAATCCGCTCCACTGGGCCAGGAAGGTGCCCAGGGCTATACCGGGAAAGCCTATCACCAGGGACAGGCCGATGGAAGCGGCGATGTTCACCCCGTTCACCAGCAGATCGGCCGTCATGGGCCTCACGGTATCTTGCTCTCCGATGAACCAGCCTTTGAAGGCAAAGAGCGAAAGGGTGGCCGGCGCCGCCCAGATACGGATATAGAAATAGCGCGAGGCCAGCTGCCGCACTTCCGGCGAGCAGTCCACCAGCAGGAAAGCCAGTTGCACAATCACCCATTGCAGCGCAATCATGGCCACGCCGGAGAGCAACGCAATCCGCAGCGCCCTCCGCAGGATGCTGCCGGTTTCCTCTCCGCGCCCATAGGCCTGCGCCGTGAGCCCGCCCGTACCTACCCGCAGGAAACCGAAGTTCCAGTACAGCAGGTCGAAGAGCATGGTGCCGATGGTGATGCCGCCGATGAAAGCCGCCGAAGAGCCTCCGGGAAGGTGCCCGGCCACGGCCATGTCCACCATTCCCACCAGCGGAACGGTGATGTTGGCCAGGATGCTGGGCAGCGCCAGCCGCAGTATTTCCTTGTTCAGGTTCATAACAGGTTTGCCGGCAGGGATGCCTTTCCCTCCGCTGAAAAAAGGCCGATGCTCCGGGAAAGGCATCCCTGCCGGCAAAGGCTTATCGGAACTTTTTGTCTTCTTCCAGCATGCCCAGGTAGGAGTTGTAACGCTCCGGGGCTATCCGGCCCTCGTCCACGGCGGCCTTTACGGCGCAGCCGGGTTCGTGGGTGTGGGTGCAGGGCGTGAACCGGCAATCGGCCGATGCCTTTAGCATTTCCGGGAAGTACTTGCCTATTTCCTCCTTCTCCAGATCCACCAGACCGAAGCCGCGAAGTCCCGGAGAATCAATTACATAGCCGCCGGAGGCGAGGGGGTACATCTCGTACAGGGAGGTAGTGTGCCTGCCCTGGAGGTGCGCGGCGGAAATGATGCCGATCTTGGGGTCCAGCCCCGGGTCCAGCGCCTTGATGAGGGAGCTTTTGCCCACGCCGCTTTCTCCGGAAAAGAGGTTGATGCCTCCCTTGCAGGCCTCGCGGATATCGGCAATGCCCTCTCCGGTCTCTACGGAGGTTTCGATGACGCGATACCCCGCACTTTCGTAGATGTGGCGGAAATGGTCCATTTCCTCCTGCGCGGGCTCCCGGTACAGGTCCGTCTTGCTTAGGACGATGGTGGCGGGGATGCCGTAAACGCCGCAGGTGACCAGGATCCGGTCCAGGAACGGCAGCTTCACTTCCGGGAAATAGAGTGAGACGATGAGCCAGGCCATGTCCACGTTGGCGGCGATGATGTGCGCCTGGCGGGACAGGTTGGTGCTCCGGCGGATAACGTAGTTGCGGCGGGGGAGGATTTCCGTGATGACGGCTTTGCCATCGGCCGATGCGTCTCCTTCATCGGCCCATTCGTACCGCACCCTGTCGCCCACGGCCACGGGATTGGTGATTTCGCTGGCCTTGAGCCGCACCTTGCCCCGCAGTACGGCCGGGAAAACATCCCACGCCGGCAGGGGGGACAGCAGATAATGGCTGCCCGCATTCTTTACCACCGTTGCTTCCAGGACGCTCATAGAATGCCGATTACGCAGCAAAGTTAAGAAAAAAACAGTAACTTTGTGGCTACTATGGCAGACAACGACTGGAAAGCGCGTCTGGGGGTGGTCTATTCCACCAATCCGGACTTTCAATACACCACCGCCCAGGCGGAGGAGGCGGCCACCCTGGAAGCGGGAAAGCAGCGCCTCATCGTGGGCATCGACCGCCGCAACCGTGGCGGCAAACAGGTGACGCTCATCACCGGATTCGTGGGGGCCGATGAGGACCTCAAGGCCCTGGCCAAAACCCTGAAGACCAAATTGGGCGTGGGCGGCAGTGCCAAGGAGGGGGAGATCACCATCCAGGGAGACTTCCGGGAAAAGGTGACGGACCTGCTCAAACAGATGGGCTATAACGCAAAACGCGGAAACTGAGATGTGGTATACCCCCTTCAAGTCCGGTGAGCTGCTGCTGGAGCAGAGCCCTTCCCCCGCTGTGGAATCGGCCGGGGGTACGCCTGTTTTGATGGGGATCCTGGTCACGGTCTTTGTGGTCCTGGCCCTGCTGCTGGTAAAGAATTTCCTGCACGTGCTGCCTTTCCTCTGGGACAGCGTGTTCCGCGCCCGGGGCAGCGTGGCCCTGGAGAACAACGTGCGGGTGGCCCGGGAACGGAACCAGCAGGTTTTCGTCCTCATGATTCCCGCCATCCTTTTCATCTACCGCTACCGTCTGTACGACGCCCGTTTCCTGCAATCGCTGGAAGGCAACTGGCGGCTGGCCGCCGTGGCGGGGGTGTTCCTGGCCTATCTGCTGCTCAGGTATCTGATGTACTTGATCCTTAAACCCAAGCGCCGGTCGGACCATTACCGGATGGCCCACCGTGCCGGCTTCACATTCTTCATCCTACTCCTGCTTCCTGCTATCCTGGGGGTTATAATCCTGTACTTTTTCCGGGCCAATGATTTTATTATCAAGTCCTTCCTATACATTCTAGCCGCGCTTACCTATTTGGTGTTTTTGGTACGAAAATCACAAATTTTGTCTTTATCTTGCAATCCTTTGCTAACTTTTTTGTACCTTTGCGGGCTTGAAATTCTGCCCACCGGCGCTTTGATAGCCACGGCAGTGTTGTTGTAGTGAAGAGAACTTAACAGAAAATGAGTATCAAGAACATCCTGGTTTCGCAGAAGGCTCCCCGTGTCCTTACTCAGTATCAGAACGTTACGGAGAAGTTTGGCGTTAATTTCGAATTCTGCCCTTTCTTTGTGGTAGAGCCGCTCACCTCCCGTGAATTCCGCGCACAGCGAATCAACCTGTTGGATTATACCGCCATCGTGTTCTCCTCCCGTCATGCCATTGACGCATTCTTCCAGCTGGCCGAAGAGCTTCGCACCAAAATTCCGGAAACCATGAAATATTTCTGCACCACGGAGGCCGTGGCCATGTACCTGCAGAAGCATATCGTTTACCGGAAGCGCAAGATTTTCTACGGAACCGGCACCCCGGAGAGCCTGGTGGCCCTTATCGGCCCCAAGCACAAGGGGGAGAAGTTCCTTATCACCATGTCGGATTCCTCATCGGCCGAAGCCATTACGTCCCTGTTCCAGGCCCATAAGCTGGACTATTCCACCGGCGTATTTGTAAAGTCCGTGAGCCAGGACCTGCACGAAAAGGACCTGCAGAGCTACGACATGATAGTTTTTTACAACCCCGCCGATGTAAAATCCCTCCAGGAGAATTTCCCGGATTTCCAGCAGGGAGACATCAAGATGGTTTCTTACGGCCGGTCCATCGTCCGCGCCATGGAAGAAGCCGGGCTGCGCATAGACGTGAAGGCTCCCTCTCCGGAAGCCCCGTCCGTGGCCAGCGCCATTGAACAGTATCTGGAAAGCCTCCAAAAATGACCGGTGAAACCCTCTCCAAGTCCGAGCGGCTCTGTGGCAAGAAAGCTGTGGAGGCACTCTTCGGACAGGGGAAGGGTGGAGTCAAGGGCTGCCTGCGCTATAGATATCTGCGGCGCGAGGAAGGCCCGTCCCGCATTTTGGTCTCCGTCCCCAAACGCAGTTTCAAACGTGCCGTAAAGCGGAATCTGCTCAAGCGCCGCATCCGCGAAGCGTACCGTCGGCAAAAGGCCCTGCTGCCTGCCGCGACGGACATCCTCTTTATCTACAACGCCCCCGAAGTGCTTCCGTATGCCGCTATTGCAAGCAATATGGAGGAGGTGCTGTGCGCAGTACAAGCGTCTGTCAATCAGGCAATTACCTAAATACCCTGCTGCTAGAATACAGCAGGGTATTCGTATAAACTATTGAGTGTGAGCTGGTTAAAGAAAATACTTATTGCGCCGTTTGTGCTCCTGATCAAGTTTTATCAGGTGTGCATCAGCCCGTTTACGCCGCCCAGCTGCCGCTTTACACCCACCTGTTCCCAGTATGCCCTGGAGGCCTTCCGCAAGTACGGGCCTTTCAAGGGGCTGTACCTTTCCGTCCGTAGAATCCTCCGCTGCCACCCCTGGGGCGGAAGCGGTTATGACCCAGTGCCGTAATGCCCAAAAAAGAAAACATAAAGGAAATGTTCGACGGCATAGCCCCGTCGTACGACAGGCTCAACCATGTGCTGAGCCTGGGGGTGGACAAGTGCTGGCGCCGCCGGGCGCTGAAGGAAGTGGTGGACGGTTCCGTACAGCAGATCCTGGATGTAGCCTGCGGGACGGGGGACAGCACCATCGCCCTGGCCAAAGGCGCAGCCTTGGGGAGCCGCGTCACCGGCGTGGACATCTCGGAAGGGATGATGGCCCTGGTAATGCGGAAAGCCGCCAAGGAGGGCGTGCACGACAGGATCCGCCTGCAGACGGCCGATGCCGAGGCCCTGCCCTTTGCCGATGAGAGCTATCACCGGGTGTTCTGCGCTTTCGGTATCCGCAATTTCGAACATAAGGAAAAGGGACTGGTAGAGTTCCTTCGTGTTCTCAAGCCTGGCGGAAAGACGGTAATCCTGGAGTTGTCCGTTCCCACCAACCGCAGCATCCGCCGGCTTTACGACTTGTATTTCCTGCATATCCTGCCCTGGATCGGCGGCCTGGTATCCGGCAACAAGGCGGCCTACAAATACCTTCCCGCCTCCGTCCACGCCTTCCCCGATCCGGACACTTTCTGCGTTTTCATGCGGGCTGCAGGGTTCCGGAATGTCCGGTACAGGACCTTCACGCTGGGCCTTTGCCGTATGTATGTCGGAGAAAAGTAGTATCTTTGTACCTTTGAAATCTAAACCTAATCTAAATAATGACAAACCAAGAGTACTTTTTCAACATGCTCCCCAAGGAGGAGTTTGAGCGTATCCCGTATCTTCCCACCATGGGACAGTTTGTTGACTGGTTCACCAAGGAGTATGCCGATAATCCCGCCCTGTCGGACACTGTAAACACCATTACGTACAAGGAGCTGGGCCAGCGTGTGGCCCGCCGCCGCGCCTTCATCGATGGCCTGGGCCTGCCCAAGGGCTCCCATATCGCCATCTGGGACCGCAACAGCCAGGATGCCATCGAGCTGTATCTGGCGGTTACCAGCGCCGGCTATGTAGCTATGAACTTCCCGGCCCAGCTGCCGGAAATGGCCGTCGTGGGCTGCTGCGTGAAGTTTGACATCGCCGCCATCTTCGTGCGCGAAGAATTCATGCCCCTCACCGCCAAGATCCAGGGCACCCAGGTACTGCCTTCCGCCAGCATCGCAGACACGGAGGCCCCCGTATTCCAGGCCGATCCGGACAGCCCGGCCGCCATCTTCTTCACCGGCGGCACCACGGGCGCTCCCAAGGGAGCTGTCCTGAGCCACCGCGCCCTCATGCGGGGTAACTATAACACCATCTTCAAGCCCGGCCATGTGATTGGCGTACACCGCTATATCGCTCTGCTTCCGCTCAGCCACGTGTTCGGCGCCATCGCCGGCCTCAGCGGCTGCTTCTATACCGGCAACCTTATGTTCACCTGCGAGGATATGAAGGCCACCATCGGCAAACTGCCCGCGATCAAGCCCACGCTGCTGGTCATCGTTCCGGGCATCTGCGACATCCTGGCCGGCCTTTGCAAGATGTACGGTCCGCAGTTCCTGGGCGGCAGCCTCCGGATGATCATCTCCGGCGCCGCCAACGTGCCGCCGCGCCTGGTGGACATCTTCACCAAGCTGGGGGTGGAATTCTGCTTCGGCTACGGCCTCACGGAAACCGCCAACCTCACCAGCGCCAATGCCGATGCCATCACCCATCCCACCTCTATCGGCAGGATCTATCCCGGACAGGAGACCAAGCTTGTGGACGGCGAACTGTGGGTGAAGGGCGACAACCTCTTCTCCGGATACTACAAGGATCCCGTACGCACGGCCGAAGCCCTCACGGAAGACGGCTGGCTGCGCACCGGCGACCTTTGCCGCTTTGACGAGGACGGCTTCCTTTACATCACCGGCCGTATCAAGAACCTGATCATCCTCTCCAACGGCGAGAATGTGAGCCCGGAGAGCCTGGAAGAGCCCTTCTATGCCGATCCTTGCGTCCGCGACGCCATGGTGAAAGAGGATGAACTCAATGGCAACCAGGTGATTGCAGTGGAGATCCTTCCGTTCATGCCTGCCTTCGACGGCAAGCCTTGGGAGGAAGTGGAGGCCTATATGAACAACTTGGTCAAGAAGATCAACGCCACCCTGCCCACCACCCATCAGATTATCAAAGTGACCGTGCGTACGGAGGACTTCAAGCGCACCGGCAGCATGAAAGTGGCACGCGTATGACCAGGGAAGAAGTTTTCGAAGGCCTGAAAGAGATCCTTTCGGCCATCCGTCCCAATACGGACCTCAGCAAGGCCGGTTTCCAGACCGAACTGGTCCGCGAACTGGGCGTGGATTCCCTCACCATGCTGGTGCTGTCACTGGCCGTGGAGGAGAAATTCCAGATGCGCTTTCCCGACGGAGCCCCCGCCCCTGCCACGGTGGGAGAGGTGTGCGACGCGGTATTGGCAGCGTTGAACTAGAGTTCCTTTACATAAGAGCGGCGCCGCTGGTATTCCTGCGGATTATAGTCGCCGAACAAGGTCTGGACCTTGTGATTGTCTTCCAACTGGGGGTTGAGCAGCAGATGCTTGATCCCCAGTTTGTTATAATTCTCGTGCAGATACTTGAACATGAGCAGGGCGGCTCCCTTGGCCTGGTACTCCGGCAGTACGCCTATGAGCAGGCCCTCTGCGATGTGGTTCTTCCTGGGGTTCAGCTGGGGCAGGATGTGGATCCAGCCGAAAGGCAGGATACGGCCCTTGGCCTTGCGCACGCCGGCGCTGATGTGGGGCATGGTAACGGTGAAGGCCACCAGCTGGTCCTGCTCGTTGACCACGAAGGCCACCATATCCTTGTTCAGGACGGGGACATACTGCTTCACATAGCCGTCAATCTGTTCGTCCGAGAGTTTGCTGTATTCGTACAGGCCGGCGAAGGCGCTGTTGAGCACGTCGAACATCTCCCGGCCGCGGCGGGCCATCTGCTTGAGGGTCTTGGCCCGGTACAGATGTACTCCGTAGCGTTTTTCCACCAGGTCGGCATATTGCATCATGGGCGGCAGGGTGTCGCCGAATTCTATGATGCGCTGCGTCCAGTCGGCATCTTTCCGGAATCCCATGCGCTCCAGGAATTCTCCGTAATAGGGATAATTGTAGATGACGGTGAAGGGGCTTTCCTTCTCGAAACCTTCCACCAGAAGGCCTTCCCGGTCCATGTCCGTAAAGCCCAGGGGGCCCTTCACCTTCTGTGCACCCCGTTCGCGGCCCCAGGCGATAACCCGGTCCACCAGCGCCTTGGCCACCTCAAAATCATCAATCATATCCAGCCAGCCGAAGCGGACGGTATGCTCGTTCCACTTCTTGTTGGCATTGTGGTTGATGATGGCGGCGATGCGTCCCACCACCTTGCCGCTGCGCATGGCAAGGAACAGTTCCCTTTCGCAAAAGGCCAGGGATGGATTGTTGTCTCCCAGGGAATTGTATTCGTCGTCTTCCAGGGCAGGAACCCAGTTTTTGCAGTCCTTATACAGGTCTATGGGGAAGCGGATGAATTGTTTGAGCATCTTCCGTCCCTGTACGGAAACGATCTGAAGCTTGGTTTCGGGTTTCATTGGTACACGTCTTTTCACTGCAAAGATAATCAGAATAATTGTTATCTTTGCAAATTGCAGAAAAAAGACAAGATGGATAAGAAGACATTTGACAAGTGGAACTGGATCGTAGCCCTGGCCGTGCTGGTGATTTCGGGTGCTACGTATCTGGCCACCATAGAACCCACCGCATCGTTCTGGGACTGCGGGGAATTCATTGCATCATCCTATAAACTGGAAGTGGGCCACCCCCCGGGAAACCCGGTGTTCCAGCTCCTGGCCCGGTTCTTTACCATCGGCGTAAAGCCGGAGCACGCGGCCGTGGCGGTGAATGCCATGAATGCCGTCCTGAGCGCCCTCACCATCTTTTTCCTGTACCTTACCATCGTTTTCTTCGCCAAGAGGCTGGTGACAGGCAGGGCATTTATGCCCGCCTCCGCAAAAAAGAAGGCCGATGCTCCGTCGGGCATAAACGCCCTTGCCGATGCTGCAGACAATACGGACTGGCAGTCTTATAGTGTCGGCCAGGCCATCGCCATCTTCGGCTCCGGTGCCGTGGGCGCGCTGGCATACTGCTTCAGCGACACCTTCTGGTTCAGCGCCGTGGAGGGCGAGGTGTATGCGATGAGCTCCCTGTTCACGGCCCTGGTCTTCTGGGCCATGTGCCGGTGGTACGAGACGGCGGACCGGCCGCACGCCAACCGCTGGATCGTGCTCATCGCCTTCCTGATGGGCCTCAGCATCGGCGTACACCTTTTGAACCTGCTTACCATCCCGGCCTTCGTGTTCATGTACTATTACCGGAAGAACGAGGACAAGAAGCTTCCTTTCAAGAAGTTGGTGGGCATCTTCCTCATCGGCGTAGTCATCGAGTTCCTGCTGGTGTACCTCTTTATTCCGTACCTGCCCAAGCTGGCGGCCTTCTTCGACCGCATCTTCGTGAACGGTTTCGGCCTGCCGTACAACAGCGGCGCCCTCTTCTTCATGGTGGCCCTGCTGGTGCTGTGCTTCTGGGGACTGTTCTATACCATCAAGAGCGACAAGGTGTTCTGGAACACGGTGCTCCTGTGTGTGACCACCCTGGTTATCGGCTTCTCGCTCTTCTCCATCGTGATTATCCGTTCCAGCGTGAAGACGCCCACCAACGAGTATCAGCCCGATAATCCCTACACCCTGGTGCGCTACCTCAGCCGTGAGCAGTACGGCAGCACGCCGCTTTTGTACGGACAGTACTTCGATGCGCCCTATGACCTCCGTACCGACAAGTACTGGGCTCCGCTCAACGGGAAATATGTCCATGCCGATGCCCCGGCCGATGCCGAATACCGCCAGGAAGGCAAGATGCTGTTCCCGCGCATGTGGTCCGGCACAGACCAGCGCTACATAGACTTCTACCAGCAGTACACCGGCGGAAAGGGCAAGCGGATTAAGGACGCCACTTACCGCAAGCCCACCTTCGGGGCCAATCTGGCGTATTTCCTGGACTATCAGCTCAACTGGATGTACTGGCGTTATTTCATGTGGAACTTCGTGGGCCGGCAGAACGAGATCCACAGCCCGTCCCCGGGCGAGGTCTTCTATGGCAACTGGGAAAGCGGCATCCGTTTCATTGACGAACTCCGTCTGGGAGACCAGTCGGACGCCCCCGCCGTGCTCAGCGAGAACAAGGGCAAGAACCACTATTTCTTCCTGCCGCTGCTGCTGGGCCTGCTGGGCCTGGTGTTCCAGTTCGACAAGGACAAGCGTGGAAGCTGGCTGGTGTTCCTGATGTTCTTCATGACGGGCATAGCCATTGTGCTCTACCTTAACCAGCCGCCTTACCAGGTGCGCGAACGGGACTATGCGTATGCCGGTTCGTTCTACATGTTCGCCATCTGGATCGGCCTGGGCGTCGCCGCCCTGTACGACTGGATCTCGCAGGCCGTCAAGGGCCGGGAGAAGCTGGTGGCCATTTGCATTTCCGTGCTGTGCCTGGGCGTTCCCGTGCTCATGGCCGAAGAAAACTGGGACGACCACGACCGCTCCAACCGCTACACCTCTACGGAGATGGCTGCCAATTATCTGGAGTCCGTAGGCCCCAACGGCATGCTGGTCACCCACGGAGACAACGACACCTTCCCGCTCTGGTACGCCCAGGAGATTGAAGGTATACGCACGGACGTTCGTGTGGTGAATACCTCCCTGCTGGGTACGGACTGGTACATAGACCAGATGAAGTGGGCCTGCAACAAGAGCGCCCCGCTGCCGCTTACGGTGTCCCAGTCGCAGTATCTGTACGGTACCAACGAGTTCGTGTATATCGCCTACGACGACGGCTCCCCGATGCTCCTGTCCGACGTAATGGATGTCTTCAAGGATCCCAAGATGAAGGTAACCCTTAACGACGGCTATAAGCTGGACTTCATCTGCGCCCGCAAGCTGGTGATGCCGGTGAACAAGGAGAACTGTCTCAAATACGGAATTGTCCCGGAGAAGTTCGCCGATTATATCCCGGAGCAGATCATGCTCACCATCCCGGAAGACAAGAATTACCTCACCAAGCCGGAACTGTTCATGCTGGACCTGCTGTCCAATTACAACTGGGACCGTCCGCTGCATGTGCTCAACATGGGCGGAGACCTGAAGGTGGGCATCAAGGATTACCTGCTGTACGACGGCTTCTCTTACCGTTTCACCCCGCTCCAGAACAAGATCAGTTCCACGGACATCGGCCTGGTGGATGCCGATGAACTTTATGCCAAGATGAAGGACCTCTACAAGTGGGACGCCCTCAAGCGGGACGACTACTTTGTAGACTACCAGAACATGTATACCTTCCTGGGCGTACTGAGCCAGCGCCAGCTGTTTGTGTCCGCCGCCAACGCCCTCATCGCCGAAGGCGAGGATGAAAAGGCTCTGGAGATGCTGGATCTGTGCCAGGAGCGTTTCCCGGAAAGGAATTTCCCGCTGGAGAGCATTCCGCTGGGCTTCTCGGGCAACGACTACATGGTGGCCCAGATGATAGAGGACTATTACTTCCTGGGTGAGACGCAGAAGGCCCGCGAACTGGGCATGCATATGTGTGACCTGCTGCAGGAGACCGCCACGTTCTATCTGGACTGGGGCGAACTGGGATCGGCCGAATTCGAGACCGCCGGCCGCGTGATCCTGTACATTGCCGATGTGATGAAGCAGTACGGCGACAAGGAACTCTCGGACGCTGTACTGGACCGCTTCGACTTCCTGCTGAAAGGCGTCACGGGCTCCTACGATATGGAGGGGGCCGATACCCTGAGCGTTGAGACGGATTAGCCTGACAATCAAGTATTTAAAGAAATCTCCCTGTGATTCCGGTCACAGGGAGATTTCTTTAATGCGCTGACGGAGAGCGGCTTAGTCCTGGATGGCTGCGATGCCCGGAAGCACTTTGCCTTCGATGGCTTCCAGCATGGCGCCGCCGCCGGTGGAGACGTAGCTCACCTTATCGGCATAACCCATCTGGGTAACGGCTGCTACGGAGTCGCCGCCGCCCACAAGGGTGTAGGCGCCCATCTTGGTGGCTTCGGCCAGGTCTTCGGCAATCTGAAGGGTGCCCTTGGCAAAGTTGGGGAGTTCGAAAACACCCACGGGGCCGTTCCAGAGGATGGTCTTGGAGCTGAGGATGATCTTCTTCCAGTTCTCCAGGCTCTCCGGTGCGGCATCCATGCCTTCCCACTCGTCCGGAATCTCGCGGATGGGGAAGATCTGGCGGGGTGTGTCATTGTCGAAGCTCTGGCCGCAGACGGTGGCCACGCTCAGGCTCAGGTTCACGCCGCGCTCCTTGGCTTCCTTCATGATTTCCAGGGCATCCGGAATGAGCTCGTCCTCGTGGAGGGACTGGCCGATATGGCCGCCCTGGGCCTTGATGAAGGTATAACCCATGCCGCCGCCGATGATGAGGTTGTCCACCTTGCCCACCAGGTTCTTGAGAACGGCGAGCTTGGAGCTTACCTTGGAGCCGCCGATGATGGCGGTGAGGGGGCGCTGGGCGTTCTTGAGCACGTTGTCGATGGCCTTGATCTCGCCTTCCATCAGGTAGCCGAACATCTTGTCGTTGGGGAAGTATTCGGCGATGAGGGCGGTGGAGCCGTGGGCGCGGTGGGCGGTGCCGAAAGCGTCGTTGATGTAGCAGTCGGCATAGCTGGCGAGGGTTTTCACGAACTCCTTCTGGGAGGCCTTCACGGCAGCCTTGGCGGCCTTCTTTTCCTCGTCGGAAGCGTCATCGGCCAGTCCGCGGGGCTTGCCTTCTTCCTCGGCATAGTAGCGGAGGTTTTCCAGGAGGAGGGCCTCACCGGGCTTCAGGGCATCGGCCTGGGCCTTGGCCTTCTGGCAGTCTTCGGCGAACTGGACGGGAACGCCCAGGCATTCGCTTACGCGGCCCACGATGTGCTTGAGGGAGAACTTGGGATCCACCTTCTTGGGACGGCCCAGATGGGACATGATGATGAGGGAACCGCCTTCTGCGAGCACCTTCTTGAGGGTGGGCATGGCCCGGCGGATGCGGGTGTCGTCCGTAATCTCGAAATTCTCGTTTAGGGGAACGTTGAAGTCTACGCGTACAATGGCCTTCTTGCCTTTGAAATTGTACTTGTCAATGAATTGTTGCATGGAGTATAAAGAGTTAAATTATTGTCCAGTCCACAAAGATAACTATCTTTGTAAAAAATTCAAAGACAATGGCGGTCGAATACCCTGCGGAATACTGGAAAGACTATGAGCTCCTGGACTCGGGAGCCGGAGAGAAGCTGGAGCGTTTTGGCAAGTATGTGTTAAGGAGGCCGGAACCCAAGGCCCTCTGGAATCCGTCCCTACCGGAAGCGGAATGGAAACGCCTGTGCCATGTGAGCTTCATCCCCGGCGCCGGTTTCGGCAAGGCGGGGAAGGAGGACAGCGGCACGTGGAACCGGCTTAAGAAGATGGAAGACCAGTGGGGCATAGCGTACAACGGCCTTCCGGACCAGGATACCCATGCCGCCAGCGACTTGCACCTGTCCCTCCGCCTGGGACTCACCTCCTTCAAGCATGTGGGCGTTTTCCCGGAGCAGGCCCCCAACTGGGAGTTCATCTACCGGGAAACCGGCCGGTTATGCCGTATCCACAAGGCCAACGGCCTGCCTGCCCCCAAGGTGCTTAACCTCTTCGCGTACACGGGCGCCGCTTCGCTGGCCGCCAAATGCGCCGGGGCCGATGTAACCCATCTGGATTCGGTGCGGCAGGTGGTCACCTGGGCCCGCGAAAATATGGAACGCAGCGGCCTGGACGGCATCCGCTGGGTGGTGGAAGACGCGCTCAAATTCGCCAGGCGTGAAGCCAGGCGCGGCAACCGCTACAGCGGCATCATCCTGGATCCGCCCGCCTATGGCCATGGGCCGGACGGCGAAAAGTGGAAGCTGGACGAACTGCTCTTCGGCCTGTTGCAGAACGTGGCCGATATCCTTGACGAACGGGATGCCTTCATGGTACTGAATTTGTACTCCAACGGCTACAGCGCCGCCTTGGGGGAGACCGTTGTGAGGGAAGCCTTCAAAGGACAGTTCAAGGAAATGACTTCCGGGGAACTGGCCCTCAACGATTCCTTCGGGAAAGCGCTTCCGCTAAGCATCTATGTGCGGCTGAAACGATAAAAATTTGTATCTTTGCAAGTTATGGATTTATTGGTAGTCAATTGGAATATAGACCCGGTCATCTTTAAGATCGGCGCTTTCCAGCTAAGGTGGTATTCCATCCTGTTCGTGAGCGGATTCATCCTGGGCTGGTATATAATGAAGAGCTTCTTCAAACGGGAAAAGATCAAGCTGGACCTGCTGGACCCCATGCTGTACATGCTCCTTATCTGCACCATCGTGGGCGCCCGCCTGGGACATTGCCTCTTTTACCAGCCGGACTATTACCTGGGCAGCTGGCAGGGATTCTGGGAAATCTTCATGCCCTGGAAGGGCGGCCTGGCCAGCCACGGCGGCACCATCGCCATCCTGCTGGGTATCTGGTGGTATGCCAGCCGCTACGGCCGCAAGAACGGCTTCGACTATGTCTGGGTTATAGACCATCTGGTAATCCCGGTGGCCTTCGCCGCCTGCTTCATCCGCCTGGGAAACCTCTTCAATTCAGAGATTTACGGCGCTCCCACGGACCTTCCCTGGGGCTTTATCTTCCAACGCAACGGAGAAACGGAGCCCTGCCATCCCACCCAGCTTTACGAGGCCGGCACCTATCTGCTTCTGGGCATAGTGCTCATGTGGCTTTACTGGAAAAAACTGGACAAGGTGTACCGCGGTACCTTCGTGGGCATCTTCCTTATCGTGTGCTTCGGCAGCCGCTTCCTCATCGAATTCATCAAGAACGACCAGGTGGAATTCGAGGCCGATATGCTCCTGAATATGGGCCAGATCCTGAGTATCCCCTTCGTCCTGCTGGGCATCGGCTTCCTGGTGTATGCCTATAAGAAAAAGCAGCCGGCCCGGGCCATCCCGCCGGAGGCGGGGCCCAAAAAGAAGGAGGAAACCCACTACGCCAAGCCGATAAATCACTAATTTTTATCACACCCCTATCTGGGGGTGTGATTTTTGTAGTGGAAAAGCGTCTTTTGATTTAGAATAGGTTGATATATATGTTTTTAAAAAAGTGTATTCTTATGCTTGCGCTCCTGGTTCCCCTGGCGGCGCAGGCTCAGTATAAAGGGGAGGAGCGTCCCGCCGGCGACACCACGCTGGTGCTCACGCTGGAGGATGCGGTAAAGATCGCCCTTTCGGAGAATGTCTCCGTGAAAGTGGCCGATATGGAGGTGGAACGCACCAAATATGCACAAAGGGGCTCTTATGGCCAGCTTTTCCCGCAGATCAGCGCTTCCGGCATGTTCAGTTACGCCATCCAGAAGCAGAAGGTATACTTCGGATCGGATTCGGAAGAGGAAGGTTCCGGCGGCGGTGGCGGCATGGCCGGCATGATGGCCGGTATGATGGATCCCATCATGTACTACATCGAACAACTGTATGCTTACACAGGTGCCCCCTTCGTCCCGTATGTGCCCCCCACAACCCCGGAAACGGAACAGCAGTCCGGTGACGGCGCCATCGAGATGGGCCGCCGCAACCAAGTCTCCCTGGGCCTGTCGGCCTCCATGCCGGTGGTGAATTTCCAGCTTTGGGAGAGCCTGCGCCTCACGGGCGACCAGGTGGAACTGGCCGTGGAACAGGCCCGCGAAAGCCGTCTGGGCACGGTTACATCCGTAAAGCAGGCCTACTATTCCGTCCTGCTGGCCAAGGCTTCCTACGATGTATACAACGCCGTGTATGAGAATGCGGTGGAGAACTGCAAACTCACGGAAATGCGTTTCAACGCCCAGAAGGCCACGGAAATGGACCGTTCCCGGGCCCTGGCCAGCGTGGCTGCGGCCATTCCCAACCTGTACAATGCGGAGAATTCCATCTACCTCGCCCTGTGGCAGCTCAAGGCTGTGATGGGCCTGGACCTGGACCGTGCCATAGATGTGGCGGGCAGTCTGGAAGATTATGCCCAGCACATGTTCTACGACATCAACGAAGGGGAAGAGGCCTCCCTGGAGCGCAACTCCCAGCTGCGCCAGCTGGCCAAACAGGCGGAGATGCTGGCCAAGCAGATCCGTATGCAGCAGTACGCATACCTGCCCACCCTTTCCATGCAGGTTAGCTACAACTACTACACCCAGAGCGACAAGTTCAACCTGGCCCAGTGGAAATGGCTGCCGTCCAGCACCCTGGCCCTTTCGCTCAGCATCCCTATCTTCTCCGGCGGCCAGCGTTACCATGCCATCAAGCAGACGCGCGTACAGGCCGATGAACTGGACCTCCAGCGGGTGAATGCGGAGCGCCAGCTCCGGATCGGCATCCGCCAGAGCCTCTCCACCATGGAGACTTCCATGCGCTCGTACGATGCGGCCAGGGACGCCATCAAATCGGCCGAAAAGGCCTACGATGTTGCGGCCAAGAGCTATCAGGTGGGCCGGAGCACGCTCACGGACCTGAACAACACGGAGCTCACCCTCACCCAGACCAAGTTGCAGGCCCTGCAGGCGGTATACAACTTTGTGAACGCCAAAGCGGGCCTGGAGCAGACCCTGGGCTACGATTTCACCGACGAAACAGCAACCTTAGAAAAATAGATAGAACAGATATGAAAACCAGAATCATTGTATTGGCTGCAGCTGCCCTGGCGGCCCTTTCCTGCGGAAACCGGAATGGAAACACCCAGGCGGGTCCCGCCGGTTTCGGCCCCCAGGCCAACGTTACGCCCAATGTGGAAGTGATATCGGCCACCAGCAAGGACGTGGCCCAGGAAAGCTCCTATTCCTCTACGGTGGAGGCCTTCGCCACCAACAACATAATGCCACAGGCCGGCGGCCGCATCCGCAAGATCAACGCGGAGGTGGGCGACTATGTGACCAAGGGCCAGGTGCTGGCCGAGATGGACCGCCTGCAACTGGAACAGCTGGAGCTCCAGATCCAGAACGACGAGATAGAGTTCAAGCGCCTGAAGGCCCTGTACGAGGAAGGCGGCCTGTCCCAGAGCGATTTCGAGACCGCCGAACTGGGCTACAAGGTGCGCAAGACCAACTACCAGAACCTGCTGGAAAACACCATCCTGCGCACGCCCATCACGGGTTTCGTGACCGCCCGCAACTTTGACCAGGGGGACATGTTCTCCATGAGCGCCCCGCTCTTTACCGTGCAGCAGGTGGTTCCCGTGAAACTGCTCGTGGGCATTTCCGAGAGTGAATACACCAAGGTGAAGAAGGGCCAGTCGGTGGCCATCAAAGCCGATGCCCTGCCCGGCCGCAGCTTCACCGGCAAGGTGGAACGCCTGTATCCCACCATCGACGCCGCAACGCACACCTTCCGGGCCGAGGTCCACGTGGCCAACACGGACCGAGTGCTTCGCCCCGGCATGTACGCCCGCGTAACCGTGAATTATGGCAACAACCACAGCATCGTGGTCCCGGACCTGTGCATCGTGAAGCAGGAAGGGACCGGACAGCGCTTCGTGTACCTGCTCAAGGCCGACAATACCGTGAGTTACGTCCCCGTAACCCTGGGCCGCCACATCGGCACGGAGTACGAGGTGCTGGAAGGCGTTTCCGAGGGCGACCAGGTGGTCTCTAAAGGCCAGGCGGCCCTCAAGGACGGCGTGAAGGTAGTGGTTCTTAACAAGTAGGAAGGCAGTATGAGCATATTCAGAGCAGCCGTCAACAAGCCGGTAACCACGGCCCTTATCTTCCTGGCTTTCGCCATCCTGGGCGTGTTTGCGCTCACGCGGCTCCCGGTAGATAACTTCCCGGACATAGAGTCCAACACCATCATGGTGATGAGCTCCTATCCCGGCGCCAGTGCCGAAGACGTGGAGAACAACCTCACCAAGGTGCTGGAGAACTCCCTGAACGGCGTGTCCAACCTTAAGGACATCACCTCCAACTCCCGGGAGAACATTTCCGTGCTCACCCTGGAGTTCGAATACGGAACAGACATAGAAGTAGCCACCAACGACGTCCGCGACAAGCTGGACATGGTGGTGCAGACCCTCCCGGACGGAGCCTCTTCGCCCACCATCTTCAAGTTCAGCGCCGACGACATGCCCATCATGATCCTGTCGGCCACGGCCGACCAGAGCGTGAGCGCCCTGGACAAGATCCTGGATGACAAGGTGGCCACCCCGCTGGCCCGTGTGTCGGGTGTGGGTACGGTTTCCGTCTCCGGCGCCCCCAACCGGGAAATCCAGGTCTATTGCGACCCGGTGAAGCTGGAAGCCTACGGGCTCAGCATCGCCTCCATCGCGCAGGTGATCGCCGCCGAGAACCGGAACGTGCCCTCCGGCAGCATCGACATCGGCTCGGAGACCTATACGCTCCGCATCACCAAGGAATTCAAGGACCCGTCCGAACTGCTGGACATCATCCTGATGTCCTACAACGGGAACGCCATCTATCTGCGTGACGTGGCCCGCGTGTACGACGGCCTGGAGGAGAAGTCGCAGGAATCCTATACAAACGGCGTCCGCGGCGCCCAGATCATCATCCAGCGCCAGTCCGGCTACAACACCGTGAACGTGATCCGGGACGTGAAGAAGGCCCTCTCCCGCCTGGAGCGGGACCTCCCTTCGGACATCAAGATCACCACGGTGGTGGACTCTTCGGACAACATCCTCCGCACCATCAACTCCCTCAAGGAGACCATCGTCATCATCTTCCTGGTGGTGATGCTGGTGGTGTGGCTGTTCCTGGGCCGGTGGAAGGCCACCTTCATAGTTGTGCTGTCCATCCCTATCGCCCTGCTGGCCTCGCTGCTGTACCTGTTTGCCACGGGGAACACGCTTAACATCATCTCCATGAGCGCCCTGGCCATCGCCATCGGCATGGTGGTGGACGACGCCATCGTGGTGCTGGAGAACGTTACGTCCCATCTGGACCGGGGAGAAAAACCCAAGGAGGCCGCCGTGCATGGCACCGCCGAGGTGGGTATCTCCGTAATCGCGTCCACCCTCACCATGCTGTGCGTGTTCCTGCCGCTCACCATGATTTCCGGCATGACGGGCATCATGTTCAAGCAGCTGGGCTGGATTGTGTCCATCATCATGATCGTGTCCACCACGGCAGCCCTTACGCTGGTACCTATGCTTTGCTCCCTGCTGCTCACGGTGGAGAACAAGAGCGGCCGTCTGTACCACTTCATCTTCGACCCCTGGAACAAGGTGCTGGACGGCATCTCCAGCGGCTATTCCCGCCTTATCGCCTGGTGCATGAACCACAAGAAGCTCATCCTGCTGCTGGCGGTGGTCATCTTCGTGGGCGTGCTGGCGCTGTATGGCCCCCGGATGAAGACCGAGTACTTCCCCACGCAGGACCAGGGACGTATTACCGTATCGGCCGAACTGCCCATCGGCACGGCCCAGGAAGTTACCGCCGGCGTGGCCGCCCGTATCTACGAGAAGGTGGTGGCCGACGTGCCGGAAATCCGCGTCATCAGCTATAACTTCGGCCAGGCCGATGCCGACAACGCCTTTGCTTCCATGCGGAACAACGGCGCCTACCTCATTTCCATGAACATCAACGTGGGCTCCATGGAGGAACGCAAGCGCTCCACCTCCGAGCTGGCCGATATCATTCGGGAAGACCTGGCCCTGTTCCCCGAGCTAAACCGCGCCACCGTCACGGAAGGCGGAATGGGCATGGGCGGCCGTTCCAGCGTGGTTCTGGAAATCTATGGCTATGATTTTGAGGCTACCGAGAATGTGGCCCGCGACATCCGGGCCCGGATGCTGGAGAATCCGGCGTTTGCGCAGGTGATGATAAGCCGGGACCAGTACATCCCCGAATACGAGGTGGACTTCGACCGCGAGAAACTGGCGCTGAACGGGCTCACCTCCACCACCGCGGCGGCTGCCGTGAGTGCCGCCATGAGCGGAACCGTGGCCTCCTTCTACCGCGAAGACGGTGAAGAGTACAACATCCGCGTGCGCTTTGCCCCGGAATTCCGCCGGAGCGTGGAGGACATAGAGAACATCCTTATCTACAATCCCCAGGGCCGGGGCGTGAAGGTGCGTGACCTGGGCCGGATCGTGGAATCCAAGGTGCCGCCCACCATCCAGCGCAAAAACCGCGAGCGTTATATCTCCGTAACCGGTATGATGGCCCGCGGGATGGCCCTGAGCGACGGTGTGGAAACCGTCACCGCCCTGATGGAGGCCAACCCGCTTCCGCCGGAGATGTCCTGGCAGATCGGCGGTGACTACGAGGAGCAGCAGGACATGTTCTCCGACATGATCCTCCTGATGCTGCTCATCGTCATCCTGGTGTATATGGTGATGGCCTCCCAGTTCGAATCCTTCATGGGACCGTTCGTGATCATGTTCTCCATCCCGTTCGCCCTCACGGGCGTGGCGCTGGGCAACCTGATCCATTCGCAGGCCGTGGGCGTGATGTCCCTCATCGGCATCATCATCCTGCTGGGTATCGTGGTGAAGAACGGTATCGTGCTCATCGACTACACCATCCTGTGCCAGGAGCGGGGCATGAGCGTGCGGGATTCTTCCGTAACGGCCGCCAAGAGCCGTCTGCGCCCCATCCTGATGACCACCCTCACTACGGTGCTGGGTATGCTGCCCATGGCGATGGGTACCGGCGAAGGCTCCGAGATGTGGCGCGGCCTGGGTATCACGGTGGCCTGGGGCTTGAGCATTTCCACGCTCATCACCCTGGTGCTCATCCCGGTGCTGTACTGCGGTTTCACCGAGCATCGCGCCAAGCGCAAGGCCCGCAAGGCCGCCCGCCAGGCGGCCAAGCAAAGCCCCGCAACGGAATAATGTCATTCTGAACGAGTATGTCATTCTGAACGAAGTGAAGAATCTATTATGAAAGCTATATTTGTCGTTTACAACCAGGCTTACAATCAGGAGATTGTAGAACTGCTGGAGCATCTGGGCCAACGCGGTTATACCGTTTGGGAAGAGATTGGCGGACGGGGTTCCGTGGACGGTGAACCGCATCTGGGCAACCACGCCTGGCCCACCCAGAACCACGCCCTCCTCACGGTGGTGGACAACGCCCTCGCCCTCCGGGTGATGGAGGCGCTCCGCCAACTGGATGCCGATAACCCCAAGCTGGGCCTGCGCGCTTATGTGCTTCCTGTGGAAGATGCATTGTAAAAAAATGCTTATATTTGTGAATCAAAAGAACAACTATACTTATGGCAAAAATTGCAACCAATAACAGCTTCGATTCCCTGCTTCTGGACAGCAGGCTTGTAATCGTGGACTTCTGGGCCGTCTGGTGCGGCCCCTGCCGGATGTTGTCTCCGCTGCTGGACGAGGTAGAGGAAGAGATGGCCGACAAGATTGTGGTGGTGAAGGTGAACGTGGACGACGCCGACGAGGTGGCCGCCCGCTACCGCATCATGAACATCCCCACCCTGCTCTTCATCAAGGACGGACAGATTGTGGACAAGACCGTGGGCGCCATGCCCAAGACGGCTCTCATAGAAAGAATTAACGCAAATCTATAAAGCAATGAAAAAACTTTTAGCACTTGTTGCAGTGCTGTTTGCTTCTGCAACGCTGGCACACGCCCAGTTCGGTATCCTTGCCGGCATTAACTTCTCCAATACCAATCTGTCTTCGCAGCAGGTGTGGGAGCAGGCCAAGAGTGTTACCCTCTTCCATGTGGGTGCCGCCTACAAGTTTAACCTGGGTGCAGGTTTTGCCCTGCAGCCCGCCCTTACGTATGAGATGAAGGGAGCCTCCATCAATGACTCCGCCAACTTCGCAGCCTGGTCCGGTTCCCTGGACAGCAAATCCGGCTTCCTGGAGATGGGTGTGGGCCTGCAGTGGGGTCCGGACCTTATCATCGGCCGTCCTTTCGTGATGCTGCAGCCTTTCCTGGGCTATATGATTGCCCCCGGCGGTGAGAAGTCCTCCAGCAATATCCTGGGCATCGGAATGAGCAGCGACGATTTCAATGCAGATCTGGAAAAGGCCAAGAACAAGGTGGAATACGGCTTCAGCATCGGTGCCGGTATCGAGCTCATCAAGCATCTGCAGCTTTCCATCCAGTATTTCATGAATCTGGGCAAGCTGTACAACAGCGACGGCAAGGTGGACGGCACCAAGGTCTGGGACAACGTGAAGGACAACTTCAGCGACATTAACAACTACAACGGCGTTAAACTCACCCTGGGCTTCTTCTTTTAATGGGTAACAGACAAGCTGTCATTTTCTGTTCGGCTTCGTCGTCCATAGACCCGAAGTACAATCAGGCAGCGCGTGAACTTGTTCGCGCGCTGCATGCTTTGGGCTACTCGGTGGTCTCGGGCGGCGGGAAAATCGGCACCATGGGAGCCATCACGGATGAATCCATCCGCCTGGGCGCTTCGCATGTGGCTGTGCTTCCGGGCTTTATGAAGGGGCTGGAAAACCCCGGCGTTTCGGAGGTGGTGTGGACGGAGACCATGAGCACCCGCAAGGAGCGGATGCGCTTGGGCTGCGACGTGGCCATCGCCCTGCCGGGCGGTATCGGCACCCTGGACGAGGTAATAGAGACCCTGGTGCTCCGGAAACTGCACCGCTGGGACGGGGAAGTGTACCTGCTCAACATAGACGGGTTCTTCAACCCGCTGGTGGCCCTGCTGGACCATTATGTGGCAACCCATATGATGGAACCGGAAGACCGCGCCCTGGTGCATGTGGCCGATACGGTGGAAGCCCTGGCCGATATGTTGGATAAATGAGCCTGAGCCCGATAATACAGTTCCTGAAACCGCTGATGGAGCGGGTGGAGGCGCGGATGGACACGTCTCTCAGAAGCGACATCACCCTGCTGGACGCCACCAACCGTTCCCTCCGGGAGAACGGCGGGAAGATGCTGCGTCCTGTGCTGGGGCTCCTGGTGGGAGGCGCCTGCGGAACGGTGAATGAAGACACCGTCCGCTATGCCGCCGCCGCGGAACTGCTGCACAACTCCACCCTGTTGCACGACGACGTGGTGGACGGTGCGTCGGAGCGGAGAGGACTTCCCACGGTGGCATCCCTGCTGAACAGCTCCGCCGCCGTGCTCATCGGCGACTACTGGCTGGTGCGCTGCATGCAGACCATCCTGGACGCGGACCGTTATTCCGAACAGGTGCTCCGCATCTTTGCCAAAACCCTGGCCGACCTGGCCGAAGGCGAGCTCCTGCAGATGCAGAAGGCCTCCTCCGGAGACACCACGGAGGAAGATTACCACCGCATCATCTACAGCAAGACGGCGTCGCTGTTCGAGGCATCGGCCCTGGCGGCGGCGGTGTCCGTGGATGCGCCGGGAAACATCCGGGAAGCGGCCGGCGCCTTTGCCCGCAACCTGGGTCTGGCCTTCCAGATCAAGGACGATATCTTCGATTACGGCGCCAGTGCCGCCCAGGTGGGCAAACCTGTGGGCATAGACCTGAAGGAGCAGAAGATAACCCAGCCGCTGCTGTGCGCCCTGGAAACGGTTCCCCAGGAGCAGGCCGTGGCCGTTCGGAAAAAGGTAGTCCGTATCCTGGACCAGCCGGCCCTGGCGGCCGAAGTGCGGGCGTTCGTACTGTCCCGCGGCGGCGTGGAATTGGCCTGCCGGAAGCTGGACGGCTATATCGACCGCTCCATTTCCTGCCTGGATGCGCTTCCGGAATCCCGCGAAAAGGCCTATTTGATTGAGCTGGCCCGCTATGTGGGCGACAGAACCCGGTAGATGGCAACGGTATACGGGAATACGGAACTTATGAACGCCCTCCATCAGATGGCGGTGAGCGGCCATGTCCCGCATGCCCTGCTGCTGCACGAGGATGACGGCGGCGGAGCCTTCCCGCTGGTCCTCCATTTCCTGGAGGAACTGTACGGCGGTTCTCCCCGCGTCCGGAAGCTGATCCATCCGGATATCCACTTTGTCTTTCCCGTCGCCGGGCCGGACAAGCCGGTGTCGCTCCAGTTCATCGGCCCGTTCCGTGAACTGCTGCTGGAGAATCCTTATTTCTTTGAAAATGAGCTGTATGCGGCCATCGGCATAGAGGGGAAACAGAGCAATATCTCCGTTCAGGAAGCCCGTTCCGTGCTGGACAGGCTCTCCCTGTCGGCCGTGGAGGGCGGATGGCGCACGGTGGTGATGTACCTGCCGGAAAAGATGAATATGCAGGCCGGCAACGCGCTCCTCAAAATGGTGGAGGAGCCGCCGGTGGGGACGCTGTTCCTGCTCATCACCCATGCTCCGGAGAAGGTGCTCACAACCATCTCCTCCCGCTGCCTGCATCTGCGGGTGCAGCCCCTGTCCCCGGAGGCCGAGGAAGAGGTTCACGCCCGGGAAGCGGCCGGGGATGCCGTCCTGGCCGACCTTTTCCACGACTTGCTCAACGCGCTGGTGGAAAAGGACCTGCTGGGTGCCCTGGAAACGGGGGAGGCGGTGGCTGCGCTGGACTCGCGCGAACGGCAGAAGGCCTTTTGCCGGGTGGCTGCGCGGGACCTTCGCACCTTGTTCCTGCTTCAGCAGAACCTGCCGGCCCTCACCCATGTGAAGGCCGATGAAGAAGACTATTACAGGCGGATGGCGGCTGCATTGAAGCCCGCCTTTCCGCGCCTGGCCCTCTCCTGCCTGGACCGGGCCCTGCTCCTGATAGAGCGCAACGTGAATCAGAAAATCCTGTTCGCCGACATGGTGAACCAACTATATATCCGCATTTGACATGGACTGGAACAACGAATCCATACAATACGACTGCTTCCGGGGCTGTACCATCACCACCGACGAAGAGACCCTGGAACGGGATATCCGTTACCGTCAGGGCTGTTGCAAGCTGGAGGTGTACAACTACCTCAAGGGTATCCCGCAGGAGCAGTTCAACCCCTATTTCGAGGTGCGCTTCAAGAATACCCGCAAGGGCTTCTATGTGAATGCGTCCGGCCAGAGCGTGAAGACCGGGGACCTGGTGGTGGTGGAAGCCGCCACGGGGCACGACCTGGGTATCGTAACCCTGGAAGGCCCCATCGTGGGCCGGCAGATGAAATGCCGGGGCGTGGACCCGGAGACCACGGAAATCCGGAAAATCTACCGCAAGGCGCGTCCCTATGACATCGAGCGCTGGCAGGAAGCCATTGCGCGGGAGCAGGAGACCATGATCCGCTCGCGGGTGCTGGCGGCCAACCTGGGCCTGGAAATGAAAATCGGCGACGTGGAGTTCCAGGGCGACGGCACCAAGGCCATCTTCTATTACATTGCCGATGGCCGCGTGGATTTCCGCCAGCTCATCAAGGACTTTGCCGAAGAGTTCCATATCCGCGTGGAAATGAAGCAGATAGGCGCCCGCCAGGAGGCCGGCCTCATAGGCGGACTGGGCGTGTGCGGCCGGGAACTGTGCTGCGCCAACTATATCACGGAGTTCAAGTCCATCACCACATCGGCCGCCCGGACGCAGGACCTTTCGCTGAATCCGCAGAAGCTCGCCGGCCAGTGCGGCAAGCTCAAATGCTGCCTCAATTACGAGGTGGCGGCCTACTTGGACGCCCATTCCCGCATCCCCAAGGTGGTGGAACCGCTGGAGCTGGAAGACGGGCAGGCCTGGCTGGTGAAGACGGACATCCTGTCGGAGACGCTGTACTTCTCCTACGAGAAGGGCTCCCTGGCCCAGATGTTTCCGCTGTCGGCCGATGAAGTGAAGGAAATCCAGGAGATGAACCGCCGGGGAGAAAGGCCGGAAACCCTGCGTCAGGAAGAGGGCGCCGCTCCCGAGTTCATTACGGGTACGGACGACGCCATCAACCGCTTCGATCCGGAGAAGAAAAAACGCCGCCGCAAGAACCGGGGCCGTAACCGGAAATCCGGCCAGAAGCCCTCCAACGCCGAATAATTACGCCGTTATAATTGTCATTCTGATGTCATTCTGAACGAAGTGAAGAATCTTTCCTGCCTCCTGTCCCTCATCTTGCTCGTGGCGGCCTGCCGGGAGCCCTCTTCCCTGGAAGAGTTCATTCCCGCCCCCGGACCGTACGAGTTCCAGGTAGAGATGTCGGACACAACGGCTTCTTACGATTTTTCATTCTTTACGCGCCTGGACGGCTATCCTTCCGATCTGCAGGCCGCGCATGAGCTGCCGCTTCGCATTACGTGGATCTCCCCCTCGGATTCTTCCTACACGGAGAGTGTCTATATGCCCCTCAGCGGCCGCTCCTCCGTGTTCTCCCGCCAGGTCTTTCAGCCCTACCGGGCCCATGTCCGTCCCGTCCAGCCCGGCCTTTGGACGCTCAGGGTTGCCATCCCTTATGCCGATGGCCGGGAAATCCTTCGCGGTCTGGGACTGGTTGTAGCTCAATCGTCTGATTGACAAGCAATTACAGGAAAACCCTGCTGCTAATTTACAGCAGGGTATTTGCGTAAAACTTTGTAATACAGGTGTTTATGGGACACGGGAAACTGAAGAAATTTGCCGAAAATGAGACCTTCCGCTGCCTGCTGCAGCCGGATGCCTCGCAGGTGCTGGCCAAGGAGCCGGGTTCCCGGGAACTGAAGCTCCGGGACCATGCCATCAAAGGCCGATGGGGGGAGGAGATGTTCGGAAACGACCATCCCATTGTCTTGGAGCTGGGCTGCGGCAAGGGGGATTACACCATAGCCCTGGCCGAAAGGCACCCGGAAATCAATTACATAGGCGTGGATATCAAGGGCGCGCGTCTGTGGAAAGGGGCCAAATACGCCACGGAGAACGCCCTCCCCAACGTGGCTTTCCTGCGTACGCGCATAGAGTTCATAGAGGCTTTCTTCGGCCCCGGGGAAGTGAGTGAGATCTGGCTCACTTTCTCCGATCCTCAGTTGCGTGGCAGTGAAAACAGCCGGCTGTCCTCGCCGCTTTTCCTGGAGCGCTACCGCAAGTTCCTGAAACCCGGCGGCCTAGTCCATCTTAAGACCGATTCCCGCTTCCTGTACGAATACACCTCCGCCGTCTGCCAGGTGAATAATCTGCAGGTATTGGCTTCAGGTACAGATATTTACAGAGAGGGTATACACATCCTGGAACCCGTGGCCACCCTCGGAAAGTCTGAGGGGGCTCTGCCCCCTACTATCCCCCGCGGCCTTTTCTCCCTCAATGATTTCGCCCCGCGAAATCCCGGGTACGGCCGGGCGCCTGCTGGCGCCACTCAAAACGTCGCGCAGCGACGGTTGAGAGACCTGTATACCCTCTCTGTCGATGAAATTACTGAAATACAGACTTTTTACGAGAAGATGTTCCTGGAGATGGGACTGCCCATCACTTATCTGGCTTTTTCCATAGACCACCAGGGGCCGTACGTATTTCCGGGAGAGGCTTTTGACCATGACTACTGGCTGGAGGCCGAAGGTCCCCGCCGCAGTTTCTCCCATCAACCCACCCGTAAGGCTTAGCCTCTTACTTCTGCGCCTGCATTTTAGGCGGAAAATGCGGGTTTAGCGGTGAAATTTTTCTATCTTTGTAAAACTATGGCCAAATTAATATACACTATGGGCGAGGTGGCGGAAATCCTGGGCGAAAACACCTCAGCCGTACGCTACTGGAGCAATTATTTCGAAAAATTCATCAAACCGGACCGCAATGCCAAGGGGAACCGGCTCTATCATCCGGAAGACGTGGAGACGCTGCAGCAAATCCAGTTCCTGGTGAAGAAGCAGGGGCTCACTCTGGAGGGCGCCGCCCTCAAACTGCAGGAAGACCGGCGCAGTGTGGAAGGGCGCGTTAAGGCGCTCACCATCCTCAAGGACATCCAGGCCCGGCTCAAGGAAGTGAGGAAGGCGTTATGACGGTAGGGGAGATTACACGGGTGCTGGAGGCGTTCGCGCCCCTGGACATCCAGGAAAGCTGGGATAACAGCGGCCTTCTCATCGGCTCGCCGCAGGACCCTGTCCACGGCGTTCTGGTGGGCTTTGACTGTACGCCGGAGCTCATTGAGGAGGCGGTGGAGAAGGGCTGTGACCTGGTTGTAACGCACCATCCGCTCATTTTCAAGGGCATCCGCCGCATCAACGCCGGGGATCCGGTGGGCGCGGCCGTCATGAAGGCCGTGCAAAAAGGCGTGGCCGTCTATGCGGCCCATACTACGGCCGATAAAGTGATCGGCGGGGTGAGCGGCGCCATGGCCCGCCGCCTGGGGCTGAAGGACGTGGAATTCCTGGAGCCGGGCCCGGAAGGCTTCGGCCTGGGCTGCGTGGGCAACTGGGCGGAACCCAGGACCGGGAAAGAGGCCCTGGCCTTTGTGAAGGAGTGTTTCGGCCTGCAGATAATCCGCAGTTCCAAGCCCCTGGAAGGCCCTATCAGCCGGGTGGCGCTCCTGGGCGGCAGCGGCGGCGGGGAAATGGAATCGGCCCTTAGGGCCGGCGCCCAACTTTATATTACTGCGGACGTTTCCTATCACAATTTCTTTACCCCGGAAGGGTTTATGGTCATGGATATCGGTCATTTTGAGAGCGAAGTGGAGATTGTGGACATATTCTTGGCGCAGATAAGGAAAAATTTTCCTAACTTTGCAAGCTACAAAAGTGCCGCGCTGGACAGGAGCAATCCGGTCCACTATTTTGTGATGTAAATATAAATCGATTTATAATTTATGGCAACCAAGAAAACTACCGCCGCCAAGAAAGTGGAGGCCCCGATCGACAAGAGAGAGACTTTCGTGTCCCTGCAGAAGAATTTTGCCGATTCCGACATGCCCGTAGAGGAGAAACTCAAGACCCTCTATCAGCTTCAGGCCGCGGATTCAGAGATTGATAAGATTATCCAGCTCCGTGGTGAGCTGCCGGCCGAGGTGGCCGTCCTGGAAGAGGAGATAGCCAACCTCAAGGAGCGCAGCGCCGCCATATCGGCCACGATGGACCAGATGAACCGCAATATTGCCGATGCCAAACTGGCCATTGCAGAGCACGAGAGCGTGATTGAGAAGTACCAGCGCCAGCTGGAGACCATCTCCAACTCCCGTGAGTACGACTCCCTTAACAAGGAGATCGAGAACCAGGAGCTGCTCCGTCAGATTGAGGAGAAGAAGATTGTGGACACCCGTGCCGAGATTGGCGCCCTCAAGGCCCAGCTGGACGACCTTAAGGACCACCTCTCCATCCGTACGGACGACCTTAAGGCCAAGAAGGAAGAGCTGGACGCCATTGTGGAGTCCACCGCCAAGGAAGAGGCCGTGCTGCAGAAGCACCGTGACGAATGCGCCGCCAAGATTGACGCCCGCACCATGAGCGCTTATGAGCGTATCCGCGCCAGCGTGCACAACCACCTGGCCGTGGTGAGCATCTACAACGGCGACTCCTGCGGAGGCTGCTTCAACACCATCACCCCGCAGCGCCGCGTGGAAATCGCCTCCAACCGCAAACTCATCATCTGCGAGCATTGCGGCCGTATCATCATCAACCCGGATTTCGAATAGTCTGATATGCCGGAGCCGTCCCGAAAGAGAAACCATTCGGAAGAGCCTCTCAACCTGGAAACCCTGATGGGGAATAAACCCCCGCAGGCTCCGGATGTGGAGGAGGCCGTGCTGGGCGCCATGCTGGTGGAGCCTTCCACCATCGACGAATCCATGGAGGAACTCACTGCCTCCTGCTTCTACAACCCTCAGCACCGGATGATTTTCGAGGCCATGGCGGAGCTGGTGAACGAGCACGCGTCCATAGACCTGGTTACCGTGAGCGAAAAACTCCGCTCCAAGGGCAACCTGGAAATTGTGGGCGGTCCCGTTGTACTGGCCCGCCTGTCGCAGAACATCGGCGCGGCGGCGCATATAGAGTATTACATCAAAATCCTCAAGCAGAAGACCATCCAGCGGGATCTCATCACGGCTTCGTACGAGATTCTCAAGCAGTCGTATGACGAGTCCACCAATGTGGACGACCTTATTGACAATGCCCAGACCAAGGTCTTCGCCGCCATCCAGAACAATGTAAAGCGGGATGTCCAGGATATCGGCTCCATCATCAATTCCGTGCTGGACAACCTGCAGGAACTGCAGCAGATTACCGGCCTGTCCGGTGTCCCTTCCGGCTTCCCGTCCGTGGACAGGGTAACCCAGGGCTGGCAGAAGAGCGACCTCATTATCCTGGCCGCCCGCCCTTCCGTGGGTAAGACCGCCTTTGCCCTTAACATCGCCCGTAACGCCGCCGTGGAGGCCAACATGCCGGTTGCCGTATTCTCTTTGGAAATGAGTGCGGAACAGCTGGGCAAGCGCCTTATCACCACGGAATCCGGCCTTTCCGGAGAAAAGATCAAAGGCGGCGTCAAGCTGGAGCAGTACGAGTGGGTGCAGCTGGAAGACACCCTCCGCCGGCTGTCCAAGGCCCCGCTCTATATAGACGATACGCCCGGCATTCCCATCATGGAATTCCGTACCAAGGCCAAGCGCCTGGTAAAGCAGAAGGGCGTCCGCCTCATCGTGGTGGACTATCTGCAGCTCATGCAGGGTCCGGCGGAACTGCGCGGCCTTCGCGAGCAGGAGGTGGCCGCCATCTCCCGTACCCTCAAGGCTACGGCCAAGGAGTTGGACATTCCCATCATCGCCCTGTCGCAGCTGTCCAGAAATGCCGTCCAGCGCACCGGCGGCACCGGCAAACCCCAGCTTAGCGACCTCCGCGAATCCGGCTCCATCGAGCAAGATGCCGATATGGTCATCTTCATCCATCGGCCGGATTTCGTGGGCATGAGTGAGAATCCGGAAGACCGGGAAAAGGCCATCCTGGTCATTGCCAAGCACCGTAACGGTGAGGTGTGCGATATTGAAATGAAGTACAAGGCCGGTCAGGTGAAGTTCGTGGAGCCGGACCAGAGCCTGGATGTCTATGCCCGCCAGGAGCCTGTGGCCAGCGGAGCCAACAATGCCGTGGCGGATTCCAATTACGATTTTGACCAGCAGGCCGGATTCTGACGATGCGCCGCCTGCTTGTCATATGGCTGACTCTTTTTCTGTCTGTGCCGCTTTGGGCGCAGGACCGTTATTCCTGCATCCCTTTCGCCGATGAATCCCGCTTCCAGGTTGGGGAATCCCTAACCCTGGGCATTTCTTACAAGTGGGGCGCCGTGAATACGGAAGTGGCCCAGGCAACCCTCCGCCTGGACGAAACCCGGCTGGGCCGGGAAACCATCTATCACAGCGATTTATCGGCCCGTACGGCTCCTTTCTTCGATGTCTTCTTCAAGATCCGGGAGCATTTTGAGGGCTGGTTCAAAAAGGGGACGCTGCAGCCCCAAAAATGCATCCGGGACACGCACGAGGGCACTTATGCGGCCTATAACCTGTACAGTTACGACTGGGAGGCGCGCCAGATCCATGCTTACGTGGACATGACCTCCACGGGACCCATGAACCTGGACATCCCGCTGGTGGACTGCGTGTGCGATGTCCCTACCCTGGTGTATTTCATCCGCCAGATGGACCTTTCCAAAATGGAAACCGGGAAGCGCTATGGGCTCAATTTCGCCATTGACGACATGGTTTTCCACATCTATCTCACCAAGGTGGGGATAGAGACCATCAAGGTAAGGGGAATGGGCAAGGTCCGCTGCCAGATGCTGCGCTGCTCGGTGGTGGAAGGGGCCATGTTCGAAGGGAATGAAGATGTAAAGATCTGGCTGTCGGACGACGCCAACCAGCTGCCGATATCCTTCTGGGCACCGCTGCGCGTGGGTGCCATGCGGGGGATGATAAAAAGCTATAAGAATTTGCTGTACGACTTTACCGCCCTGGAGAAGAAATGAAAGAGCAGGTGAGCCATAAGGGCCGGATTATCCGGATGACCCCCCAGACCACCACGGTGGCCATAGAGCAGCACGCCGCCTGTTCCTCCTGTCATGCCGCAGGCCTCTGCGGGATGGCCGATGTGGCCGAAAAGGCCGTGGAAGTGCCCTCGGACCCGTATGCGTCGTACCAAGTGGGAGACGAGGTGGAAGTGGTGCTCAAGGCATCCATGGGCATGAAAGCCGTCTGGCTGGCGTACTTTATCCCGCTGCTGGTGCTACTGGGCGTGATCCTGCTTCTGGTGGCCCTGGGCGTAGGGGAAGTGGCGGCCGGACTGTGCGGAATTGGAGCCGTGGCGGTTTATTATCTGCTGCTCTGGCTCCTGCGGGACCGTTTGAGGAACGAATACGTGTTTACTATTAAATAACAATCTATGATTAAAATCATCATTTGGACCGTTGCGGTGATCACCGTCCTGGGACTCCTGCTGGCCCTGGTCCTGTACCTGGTGGCCAAGAAGTTCAAGGTGGAGGAGGATCCCCGCATCGACGAGGTGGAAAAGGTGATGCCCGGTGCCAATTGCGGCGGCTGCGGCTTTGCCGGCTGCCGCGCTTTTGCCGAATCGGCCGTTAAGGCTTCCAATCTGGACAAGAATTTCTGTCCGGTGGGCGGCAACGAGGTCATGGCCAAGGTGGCGGCCATCCTGGGCTATGAGGTCCAGGCCAAGGCTCCCCAGGTGGCGGTGGTCCGTTGCAACGGAACCTGCGAGGCCCGTCCCAAGGTGAACGAGTTTGACGGCTATGCCTCCTGCGCGGTGAAGTCGCTCCTGTACACCGGCGACACGGCTTGTTCCTATGGCTGCCTGGGCTGCGGCGACTGCGTATCGGCCTGCCAGTTCGGGGCCCTCTCCATGAATCCGGAAACGGGCCTGCCGGTAGTGGACCAGAGCAAGTGTACGGCCTGTGGCGCCTGCGTGAAGGCCTGCCCCCGGCACATCATCGAAATCCGGCCCCAGGGTCCCCGCGGCATGCGCGAATTCGTTTCCTGCGTGAACAAGGACAAGGGGCCCGTGGCCAAGAAGGCCTGCGCCAACGCCTGCATCGGCTGCGGCATCTGCGCCAAGACCTGTACGCACGATGCCATTACCGTGGAAGGCAATATTGCGTATATAGACCCGTCCAAGTGTAAGCTTTGCCGGGAGTGTGAGGCCATGTGCCCCACCGGTGCCATCCACGGCGTGAACTTCCCGAAGCCCCTGGATAAGGACGCTGTAAAGGAACGTATCAAGATCCGTCAGCAGAAGGCTAAGGAAGCGGCGGCAGGTGATGCTGCCTCCGCGAATAATAAGGCCGATGCTACGGCAGCATCACCTGCCACCGCTAAAAAGAAGGTCGATACTCCCGTAGAATCACCTGCGGCCGCTAAAGCAAAGGAGGACAAGAAAGATGAGTAAGAGGACTTTTTCCATCGGCGGTGTCCATCCGCACGACAACAAGATTTCCCGCGAGTGCCGCATTGAGCCGCTGCCGCTTGCTCCCACCGTCTATATTTCCGTGGCCCAGCACATCGGCGCGCCTTCCGTGCCCGTCGTGGCCGTGGGCGACAAAGTGAAGGTGGGGCAGGTGATTGCGGAGCCGGGCGGCTTTGTGGGTGCCTTCATCCACTCCTCCGTGAGCGGAACCGTCAAATCCATCGCTCCCAGGGCCGATCTGGCCGGCCGTCCCGCCACCCACATCGAGATTGCCGTGGAAGGCGACGAGTGGGCCGACGGGATTGATACTTCCGACACCCTGGTAACCGCCATCCCCGAAGACGCCAAAGCCATAGTGGACAAGATCCGCCTGGGCGGCGTGGTGGGTCTGGGCGGCGCCACCTTCCCCACGCACGTGAAGCTGAGTCCGCCTCCGGGTTCCAAGTGCGAGCGGGTGATCATCAACGGCTGCGAGTGCGAACCCTATCTCACTTCGGACTTCCGGACCCTCCTGGAGAAGGGAGAACAGGTGGTGGTGGGTGCCGCCCTCCTGAAGAAGGCTATGGGCGACGTTCCCTGCACCATTGCCATCGAGGAAAACAAGCCCGAGGCCATCGCCCACATCCAGGAAGTGATTGCCAAACTGGGTTACAGCGGCATTGAGGTGATGGAAATGAAGATGATGTATCCGCAGGGCGGTGAGAAGCAGCTCATAGATGCTGTAATGCACCGTCAAGTGGGTTCCGGCGCCCTGCCCATTTCCGTGGGCGCCGTGGTCCAGAACGTGGCAACGGCCCTGGCCGTATACGATGCGGTGCAGAAGAACAAGCCCATCGTGGACAACTCCGTCACCGTAACGGGCGAGTGCTTCCCCCGGCAGGCCAACCTGCTGGTACGGGTGGGTACTCCGCTCCGCTATATCATCGACTATCTGGGCGGTGTCCCGGAAGAGGCTGCCAAGGTTATCAGCGGCGGTCCCATGATGGGACGTGCCGTGGCCAACCTGGATGCCGCCACCGTCAAAGGCACCGGCGCCCTGCTCTTCCTCACGGAGAAGCAGACCCGCCGCGCTCCGGAGAGCAACTGTATCCGCTGCGGCAGATGTGCCGATGCCTGCCCCATGGGCCTGGAACCGTTCCTGCTTAACAAACTGGCCCGCGCCAAGGACTGGGATGCCATGGAGCAGAACGCGGCCCAGGACTGCATCGAGTGCGGCTGCTGCCTGTATTCCTGCCCTGCCCACATCCCGCTGCTGGACAACATCCGCATAGGCAAGGGTGCCGTAATGGGCAATATCCGTGCAAGGGCCGCCGCTGCAAAGGCTGCCGCCGAAGCCGCCAAGGCTGCCGAAACTGAAAAAAAGTAAGAGGGTATGAGTAAGTTAATTGTATCACCAAACCCCCACATCCATTCCAAGGACTCCACCAAGTCCCTGATGCTGGATGTTATCATAGCGCTTGCACCGGCCGTCATCTGTTCCTTCGTCTTCTATGGCTGGAGGGAAATGCTGGTGATGGCGGTGAGCGTGGCCTCCTGCGTACTGCTGGAATGGGCCATTACCAAATATATGCTCAAGAAGCCCTCTACCATAGGGGACCTTTCCGCTGTCATTACCGGTATCCTGCTGGCCCTGAACGTGCCTTACACAACGCCCTGGTGGGTGATTGTGATCGGCTCGGTGGTGGCCATCGGCGTCGCCAAGATGACTTTCGGCGGTATCGGCCAGAACATCTGGAACCCCGCCCTGGTGGGCCGTGTGTTCCTGCTGGTTTCCTTCCCCACCTACATGACCACCTGGAGCCAGCCGCAGGGCCTTTTCGGGGCCGATGCGGTAACGGGCGCCACCCCGCTGGGCGCTATCCAGGAAGGCCTTATGCAGGGCGCTTCGGTACAGGACATCATGGCCGAGCATGGCTACAACTACAGCCAGATGCTGTTCGCCAACCTGGGCGGCAGTGCCGGTGAGGTATGCGCCCTGGCGCTGCTGGCCGGTTTTGTGTACCTGTGCATCCGCAAGGTCATCAAGCCCTGGATCACCCTCAGTATCTTCGCCACCGTGGCGCTGGTGTCCCTGGTGTTCTGGGGTATCAACCCGGCCCGTTTCACGGATCCCGTGTTCAACCTCCTCACCGGCGGTCTGGTCCTGGGTGCCTGCTTCATGGCAACGGACTATGTGACCTCTCCCATGTCGGCCTGGGGCGGAGTCATCTTCGGCGTGGGCATCGGCCTTCTTACAGTGCTCATCCGTTACTTCGGGTCTTATCCGGAAGGCGTTTCCTTCGCCATCCTTATCATGAACTCTGTGGTGCCGCTCATCAACATGGGCTTCAAACAGAAAAAATTCGGGAGGAAATAAGCTATGGCAGTAAAATCCAACCTTACCAACATGGTGCTGGTGCTGGGCATTACCTGCCTGGTGTGCTCGGCCCTTCTGGGCGGAGCCTATGCCCTCACCAAGGAACCCATCGACAAGGCGGCCGCCGCCAAGACGGAGAAAGCCATCTCCCAGGTGCTGCCTCATTTTTCCCAGCTGGAATATAACGAGGAAGGCCGATATTACAAGGCAACGGACGGCGACGCCGTGGTGGGATATGCCATCGAATCCACTACCGTGGGCTTCGGCGGCAACCTCACCCTTATGGTGGGCGTTACCCCGGACGGCGTGGTGTACAACACTTCTGTGCTGTCCCAGTCGGAAACTCCCGGCCTGGGCGCCAAGTGCAATACGGACGCTAAATTTATGGACCAGTGGAGGGGCTTCGACCCTTCCGTGAAGATCCTTTCCGTGAAGAAGGACGGCGGCGACGTGGACGCCATCACGGCTTCCACCATCACTTCCCGCGCCTATACGCTGGCAGTGGAGAATGCCCTTAAAACCTTTAAAGCTGTGAGCCATGAGTAAGTTCAAACTGATTACCGACGGTCTGGTTAAGAATAACCCTACCTTTGTGCTGCTTCTGGGCATGTGCCCCACGCTGGCAACCACAACCTCGGCCATCAATGGCTTGTCCATGGGCCTGGCCACCCTGTTTGTGCTGGTGCTCAGCAATATGGCCATATCGGCCATCGCCCCGGTGGTGCCGGATAAGGTGCACATTCCGGTGTATATCGTGGTCATTGCCACCTTCGTGACTTTGCTGCAGCTGCTCATGCAGGCCTACACGCCCGCCATGTACGAGACGCTGGGCCTGTTCATCCCGCTCATCGTGGTGAACTGCATCGTCCTGGGCCGGGCCGAGGCCTTCGCCAACAAGCACAACGTGCTGGAAAGCGCCTGTGACGGCCTAGGTGTGGGCATCGGCTTCACCTGCTCGCTCACCGTGCTGGGCCTGGTCCGTGAGATCCTGGGTTCCGGCAGCGCCTTCGGCTACAACTTCATCGGCGGACACGACGGCATGCTGGCCTTCGTTATGGCTCCCGGCGCCTTCCTGTGCCTGGGTTACCTGATGGTCCTGTTCAACAAATACCTTAAAAAGAGCTAGGCTATGGAGTACTTTCTGATTATTATTTCGGCGATTTTCGTCAACAATATCGTCCTGGCCCAGTTCCTGGGTATCTGCCCGTTCCTGGGCGTGTCCAACAAGCTGTCCACCGCCACGGGCATGAGCATGGCCGTGTGCTTCGTGATTACGCTGGCCACCCTGGTAACGTACCTGATTAACCAGTACCTGCTGGTGCCCTTCGGCCTCACCTTCCTGCAGACCATCGCCTTCATCCTGGTGATTGCGGCGCTGGTGCAGATGGTGGAGATCGTGCTCAAGAAGGTGAGCCCCAGCCTGTATCAGGCCCTGGGTATCTTCCTGCCCCTGATTACCACCAACTGCGCCGTGCTGGGTGTGGCCATCAACGTGGTTACCAAGCAGTTCTCCTTCGTTCCCGGCGGCATGCTCAACCTGGGTCAGGCCCTGGTGTATGCCTTCGCCACCTCCCTGGGTTACGGCCTGGCAATGGTCATCTTCGCCGGCATCCGGGAGCACCTGGCCCTGAACGAGGTTCCCAAGGCCTTCAAGGGCGTTCCCATCGCCATCATCAGCGTGGGTATCCTGGCCCTGGCCTTCATGGGCTTCAGTGGAATGGTTAAATAATTGAGAATTAGTACTAAAGCTGCTCCAGGATTTCTTCTTCTGTTACCAGGTTGAAATCCCCTACGATGGAGTTTTTGAGTTGAGCCGCAGCAACGGAGAAATCCAGGCCTTGCTGCGGCTTTCCTTTCCATTTTTCGGCCGCATGGATGTAGGCGGCCACGAAGGCGTCGCCCACGCCCACGGGGTCCACGATGGGCTGGATGTCGTAGATGCGGGAGGTGTAGATTTCCCCTTCGTACCAGAGCAGCGCCGTGAGCGTATGGTGGGCCGATGTCATCTGGTTCCTGAGACCCAGCATCATCTCCCGGCAGTGGGGGAACTGGCGGTGCATCTCGTCAAAATAGCGGCGGTAGGCTTCCATGTCCAACTTGGTATCGGCCTGCATGTGGTCCATGGGGATCTGCTTTACGCCGGTGGCCACTTCCCATTCATCCTGGTCTCCGAAAATGAAGTCGCTGTACTGCATGAGGGCGTTCAGCGTGCGGTGGGCATCGGCCCCCTCGTATTTCCAGAGGTTTTTCCGGTAATTGATGTCGCAGGTGATCCGGAGGCCCATTTCCTTGGCCGTGCGGACCGCCTCGAAGGTGGCTTCCGTGGCCGAGGGGGACACCGCGCAGGTGATGCCGGAGCAGTGGAAGATATCCGTGCGGCCAAAGATTTCCCGCCAGGGGAACATGCCCGGGGCCGATGAATAGAAGGACGAACCCTGCCTGTCGTATACTACCTGCCCGCGGCGCACGGAGGTGGCCGCCTCAAAGTAGTACGTACCCAGGCGCTCCCCGCCCAGCACTACGTCGCTTACGTCTATTCCCTGATAGCGGAGTTCCTGCAGGCAGGCCCGCCCCACGGCGTTGTCCGGAATGCGGGAGACATAACCCACGTGGTTGCCCAGCTTGGCCAGCGAAACGGCCACGTTGGCCTCTGAACCGCCGAAATGGCCTTCCCAGTCATAGCCCTGGCTCAGGCGCCGGGCTCCGTTTTTGGACCAGCGTTGCAGGATTTCTCCAAACGTTACGATTCTTTTCATGGACGAGGGTTTCTTTCCTGCAAAAATAGCGATTTTTTGCGGGTAAATCACTATTTTTGCGTAAACAAAAAAAGACGATAACCTCTTAGCTATGTATAATACTTCTTCTGTCCATGCCGATGAATTCATCTGCCACGATGAAATCCTGGAAACCCTGGAAGAGGCGGCCCGGGAAAGCCGCAATCCGGCCCGTGTGCAGGAAATCCTGGAAAAGGCTGCCCTTTGCAAAGGGCTCACCCACCGGGAAGCCGCCATCCTCATGGACTGTGAGGATCCGGCCCTGGAGGAACGGCTGTTCCGCCTGGCCGGAGCCATCAAGCAGAAATTCTATGGCAACCGGATTGTCCTGTTTGCCCCGCTGTACCTTTCCAATTACTGCGTGAACGGCTGTGTGTACTGTCCGTACCATGCCAGGAACCACAGTATCCCCCGCAAGAAACTGTCCCAGGCAGAGATTGAGGAGGAAGTCCGCGCCCTCATCCGTATCGGCCACAAGCGCCTGGCCGTGGAGGCGGGGGAAGACCCTGTCCACAATCCGCTGGAGTATATCCTGGACTCCATCCGTACCATCTATTCCGTGAACGAGGGTGGGAACTCCATCCGGCGGGTGAACGTGAACATTGCCGCTACGGACGTGGAGAGTTACCGGAAGCTCCGGGCGGCTGGTATCGGCACGTACATCCTTTTCCAGGAAACGTACAATAAGGAGCAGTATAAAAAGCTGCATCCCACGGGCCCCAAGAGCAATTATGAGTGGCATACGGAGGCCATGGACCGCGCCCAGGAGGGCGGCTGCGACGACGTGGGTATCGGCGTACTCTTCGGCCTGGCCGGGTATCGTTACGAGCTGGTGGGGCTGCTTATGCATGCGGAGCACCTGGAGGCCCGTTTCGGGGTGGGACCGCACACCATTTCAATGCCCCGCATCTGTCCGGCCGATGACATCTCCCTGGGAGATTTCCCGGATGCCCTTCCGGACAGCATCTTCCGGAAACTGGTGGCCGTGCTCCGGATTGCCGTACCGTACACGGGCATGATCATTTCCACCCGGGAAAGCGCCCGGATGCGGGAGCAGCTGCTCCACTGCGGCATTTCCCAGATCAGCGGCGGGTCGCGCACCAGCGTGGGCGGCTATACCAGCGAAGAGCGGCATAACGAAACGGCGCAGTTCGACGTGTCGGATACCCGTCCGCTGGACGATGTGGTGCGCTGGCTCCTGGAGAATGACCATATCCCTTCCTTCTGCACCGCCTGCTACCGGGAAGGACGCACGGGAGACCGCTTCATGAGCCTGTGCAAGAGCGGGAAAATCAGCCTCTGCTGCACGCCCAACGCCCTTATGACCTTAAAGGAATACCTGGTGGACTATGCGTCTCCCGCCACCCGGGAGGTGGGTGAACGGCTCATTCAGAAGTGCCTGGCCGATGTCCCCGAGGGCAAGGTCCGGGACATTTGCGCCCGTCACCTCACGGAGATTGAGAACGGTGCCCACGATTTCAGGTTCTAACACATGGAAAGGCTCCACATAGCGTTCTTCGGCCCTCCCAACAGCGGGAAATCCACGCTGGTCAATACCTTGGCCGGTCAGGAGGTTTCTTTGGTGAGCCCTGTGCCGGGCACAACCACGGACCCGGTGCGGAAGGCTATCGAACTGCCCGGTCTGGGGCCCTGCGTGCTCATAGATACGGCCGGCTTGGACGATGCGGGGGTCCTGGGCCCTGAACGCTCCCGCCTTACTCGCCGCATCCTGGACGAAACGGATTTAGCCGTGGTTCTGGATCCTGTCATCCCCAGCCTGATGGGAGAGTTGGAACGGGCCGGCATTCCCGTGGTGCGTTACGCACGGGGGCAGAGCAGGGAGTCCCTGCTGGAACAGCTTGCGGCCGCCGCCCCCGGGGAGCAGGAGAAATACCTCACCGGGAATCTGGTGAAAGCCGGTGACAAGGTGCTGCTGGTAATGCCGCAGGACAGCGAGGCACCCAAAGGCCGTCTCATCCTGCCGCAGGTGCAGGTGCTCCGGGAACTGCTGGACCGCGGCTGCGTTCCGGTGTGCTGCACTCCGGAATCGCTGCCTGCTGCGCTTAAGGACATGACGCCCAATCTGGTAATTACGGATTCCCAGGTGTTTAAACTGGTGAACCAGACCATTCCTCCGGAGTGGCCGCTCACCTCCTTTTCCATCCTTTTGGCGGCGATGAAGGGGGATATTCGGGCGTTTGTGGAAGGAGCCGGGGCCATCGGCCGCCTGAAGGACGGAGACCATGTGCTCATTGCCGAAGCCTGCACCCATGTGCCAGATACGGAAGATATCGGCCGGGTAAAGATTCCTGTGCTGCTCCGCAGGAAAGCGGCCGTTTCCATCGATATCGCTGCCGGGAACGATTTCCCGGAAGACCTGTCGCCTTACAGCCTAATCATCCACTGCGGCGCCTGTGTGGCTGGCGGCGCCCTGGTGCGTTCCCGCATAAGAAAGGCACTCCTTGCGGGAGTGCCCATCACCAATTACGGAATCGCTATCGCCCGGTTGCAGGGGATGCTGGAAAGGGTTTCCCTTCCTTAATCCTCGAACTCGGCAACAATCTTCTTGATGTCGGAGGGATTCAATCGGCCATAGACTTTCTCGCCGATGGTGGCCACCGGCGCCAGGCCGCAGGCACCCACGCAGCGAAGGCAGTCCAGGGAGAACTTGCCGTCCGGGGTGGTCTCGCCCACCTCGATGCCCAGCACGCGCTTGAATTCTTCCAGCACCTTGTCCGAACCGCGGACATAGCAGGCCGTGCCCAGGCATACGGACACCGGATACTTGCCCTTGGGAACCATGGAGAAGAAGGAGTAGAAGGTAACTACGCCATAGACCTTCTGGGCCGATATGCCCAGTTCGCGGGCAATCACCCGCTGTACCGGCTCCGGCAGATAGCCCAGGGTGTTCTGGGTTTCGTGCAGGATGGTAATGAGTTCACCGGGGTCGTTATGGAATTTGCGGCAGATCTCCTCCACCTGGCGGAGCGCCTCGCAGGATACTTTAATCTCACTCATGGCTACTTGATGGTTTTATCGGAATAACAGGTGTGGAGGAGGTGATGTGCGCGCTCGCTCAGCGGCTCGCCCAGGAATTCCCTGTACAGTTTCTGGATATCGGGGTTCTCGTGGCTCTTGCGGATGGGCTTTCCGGCATCTTCGGCATAGATGGCCTTTGCGCGCGCCTTGATAATTTCCACATCCCCGTGGTGGTAGGGCTGTCCGGCGCCGTCGATGCAGCCGCCGGGGCAGGCCATCACTTCCACCACATGGTAATCCAGTTCTCCTGCACGGAGCTTGTCCATCAGGTACCGGGCGTTGCCCAGGGTATGGGCCACGCACACCTTCAGCGGGAATCCGTCCAGGTCGATGGTGGCTTCCTTGATGCCTTCCAGACCGCGGACTTCGTGGAATTCGATGCGGGGAAGGGTCTTTCCGGTGTATAATTCGTAGGCGGTACGCAGGGCCGCTTCCATTACGCCGCCGGTGGCGCCGAAGATCACGGCCGCACCGGAACTCTCTCCCAGGGGTTTGTCAAAGTCGGAGTCTTCCAGGGTGCGGAAATCTATGTTGGAGCGCTTGATCAGGCGGGCCAGTTCACGGGTGGAGATGCTGTAGTCCACGTCCGGATTGCCGTCCACCTTGAATTCTTCGCGTTCGCATTCGAACTTCTTGGCCAGGCAGGGCATGATGGAGACGACCACCAGCTTCTCCCGCGGGATGCCCATCTTCTGGGCCCAGTAGGTCTTGGCGATGGCGCCGAACATCTGGGCGGGGGATTTGGCCGATGAAGGATACTCCAGCAGGTCCGGGAAGTTGTGCTCGTAGAAGTTCACCCAGGCCGGGCAGCAGGAGGTCATGATGGGCAGTTTCACGCTCTTGTCTCCGCCCAGGAAGGCTTTGAGCCGGTGAAGGATTTCCGAACCTTCCTCCATGATGGTAAGGTCGGCCGCAAAGTCCGTGTCAAAGACATAGTCAAAACCCAGGCGGCGGAGGGAGGTGGCCAGTTTTCCGGTCACGATGGTGCCGGGCTCATAGCCGAATTCCTCTCCCAGGGCCACGCGCACGGCGGGAGCCGGCTGGGCGATCACCACCTTGTCGGGGTTGCAGATGTCTTCCAGCAGGCGGTCCGTATTGTCCCGCTCGGTGAGGGCGCCGGTGGGGCATACGGCCACGCACTGGCCGCAGTAGGTGCAGTCCGTCTCCGAGAACATGCGGTCGAAGGTGGGGGCGATGGTGGTGTCGAAACCGCGCCGGACGGCACCCAGCACGCCCACGCTCTGGACATTGTTGCAAACGCTTTCGCAGCGGCGGCAGAGGATGCACTTGTCCATGTTGCGGGTGATGGCCAGGGTCTGTTCCTTCTTGCGGGTGGACTGTTCGCCCTTGTAGGTCATCTCACGGATGTTGAAACGGGTCACCAGTTTCTGCAGTTCGCAGTGGTTGCACTTGGGGCAGGTGAGGCAGTCGTTGGGATGGTCGGACAGGATGAGCTCCGCCACGGTCTTCCGGGCGCGGATCACACGGGCCGAATTGGTGTTCACAACCATGCCTTCCATTACCTGTGTGGCGCAGGAAGGGGCCAGGTTGCGGCGGCCCTGAACTTCCACCACGCAGATGCGGCAGGAAGCGGGGGTGTTCTTTACGCAGGTGCCCTTGAGGTCCAGATGGCACAGGGCGGGAATGTCGATTCCCACGGAAGCGGCCGCATCCAGGATGGTGGTTCCTTTGGGAACACACACGGGACGGTTGTCGATGGTAAGGTTAATCATGTTTTCCATAGGGCACTCTTAGATTACGCGGATAGCTCCAAACTTGCACCGGCTCAGGCACATGCCGCAGCGGATGCACTTTTCGGGATTGATGACGAAGGGTTTCCGGACTTCGCCTGCGATGGCTTCGGCGGGGCAGCCGCGGGCGCAGGCGCTGCAGCCTTTGCACAGCACCGGGTCGATGCTGTAGGTGAGCAGGGCCTTGCACTTGCGGGCCCGGCAAATATGGTCCTTCACGTGCTCCTCGTATTCGTCGCGGAAGTTGGCTATGGTGGAAAGGACCGGGTTGGGGGAGGTCTGTCCCAGACCGCACAGGGCCGTGTCCTTGATCACCTTGGCCAGGTTTTCCAGCGTGTCGATGTCTTCCATCTTGCCGCGGCCTTCCGTGATGCGGGTGAGGATTTCCAGCATCCGCTTGTTGCCGATACGGCAGGGCGTGCACTTGCCGCAGGATTCGCCCACGGTGAATTCCAGGAAGAATTTGGCCACGGACACCATGCAGTCGTCCTCGTCCATCACGATCATACCGCCGGAGCCCATCATGGAACCGGCAGCCGCCAGGCTCTCATAGTCGATGGGGATGTCCAGGTGCTTTTCCGTGAGGCAGCCGCCGGAGGGACCGCCGGTCTGCACGGCCTTGAACTTCTTTCCGCCCTTTACGCCGCCGCCGATATCGTAGATGATTTCGCGGAGGGTGGTACCCATGGGCACTTCGATGAGGCCCACGTTATTGATCTTGCCGGCCAGGGCGAATACCTTGGTGCCCTTGGATTTCTCCGTGCCGATGGAAGAGAACCACTGGGGACCCTTGGTGAGGATGACGGGTACGTTGGCCAGGGTCTCCACGTTGTTCACGTTGGTGGGATAGCCGAAATAACCCGCCTCGGCCGGGAACGGGGGCTTGAGGGTGGGTTCGCCGCGCTTTCCTTCCATGGAATGGATGAGGGCGGTTTCCTCGCCGCAGACGAAGGCGCCCGCGCCGTAACGGATTTCAATGTCGAAGCAGAAGTCCGTACCCAGGATATGGTCTCCCAGCAGGCCGTATTCGCGGGCCTGGGAGATGGCCACCTGCAGACGGTGCACCGCCAGCGGATATTCCGCACGGATATAGATAAGGCCATGGTTGGCGTTGATGCAGTAACCGCAGATCATCATGGCTTCAATCACGGAGTTGGGGTCTCCCTCCATGATGGAACGGTCCATGAAGGCGCCCGGGTCCCCTTCATCGGCATTGCACACCACATACTTGTGGGGGGCGTCGAATTTGCGGGCGATCTCCCACTTCACGCCTGTGGGGAAGCCGGCGCCGCCGCGGCCGCGGAGGCCGGAGGCCTTGATATCGGCCAGCACGTCCAGGCTGTCCCGGTTCAGGCTGTCGGAGAGGGCCTTGTAGCCGTCCCGTGCAATGTATTCCAGGATGTTCTCCGGATCGATGAAACCGCAGTTCCTGAGGGCGATCCGCAGCTGCTTGCGGTAGAAATTCATGTGCTTGGAGTCGCTGATGTGCTTTCCGCTTCCGGGGTCCAGGTAAAGGAGCCGCTCCACCCTGTTCCCGCCGATGATGTGGGAGGTGACAATCTCTTCCACGTCTTCCGGATGGACGGAAGTGTAGAAGGTATTGTCCGGAATGATCTTTACGATGGGACCTTTTTCGCAGAAGCCGAAGCAACCGGGAACCAGCACTTCCACCTTGTCGGCAATGCCGTGCGCGGCGAGGCTGGAGCGGAAGTTCTCAACGATCTTTGCGCTTTCGGAGGCTTTGCAACCCGTACCGCCGCAGCAGAGGATCTGCATATGCGGCGTTCCTTTTTCCAGACCGCAGGACTGCTCGCTCACGGCCAGGTTGCTCTCCTCCCTGACGGCCAGGGCCAGGGCGGCCTCCCGTCTGATGCTTTCAAGAGCATCGGCTGAGTTGATTTTCATTATTGTTTAATAGGTTGTTAGTTTCGGGGCACCAAGTTACACATAATTATTTGGAAAACCACCTGTTTCCCTAAAAAGTGTAAGAATTTTGGCGCTTTTTTATTTCTGGCCGAAAGAATACTGGACGCCGAAGCTGGCATTCCACAGATGCGTGGTCATGTTCCGGTGGTCGGTGCTGCTGTAGAGGGACACATACGGGACCATGGAGTAGCGCTGCTCCAGGTACAGGGACAGGCCGTCCACAACCTTCACCTTCAACTGCAGGCCTGCGGAAAGGCCCACATAGGCCGTTACACCGTGGTTCCTCCGGCCCATAATCTTGAGCGGGAGGGTCATGGGATTCTCCTGGCCGGCCTTTCCGTGGCTCTTGTTGGCAAAGCCCACTTCGGGACCGGCGAGCAGGCCCAGGGATACCCGGTTGTCACCCGCTTCGTTGGCCATCAGGTCGTAGATGAAGTCCAGGTTGGCGGAGGTGTAGCGCAGGCTGTGCAGGAACGAGCCCTCCTGCGGGGTAATCTCCGAATAGGAGCCGCCCAGGCGGAGGCTGAAGGCGTTGGAATAGCGCCGTCCGAAGCCCAGGTAAATCCGGTATTCGTTGTGGTAGACATCCTCCGCATCCGGACCGGAGAGGCGGCCGGACTCGTTCTGGTAACCGGCCGAAACATTTATGAACCAGTCCTTTCCGGGATCCTGTGCGGGGAAGATGCCACGCCTGGACAGGTTATAGCTGGCGCCGAAGGTTCCCCTGAAAGCGCCGGCAAGGCCTTTCCGGGTGCCGTCCACCATGGCGTGCGGGTCTTTGAACAGTTCCAGCTGCGGCTCCACCACCAGGTCGGTTCCCGGGAGCACGTGGATCCGGAAGTCAAAGCCGGCATGTGCGGAGAGGGTTCCGGTTTCCTTCTGCTTGAATTCGGGGAGCATGTAGCCCACGCCGGCCATCAGGGCCGCCTCCACGGGGAGGCCGGCCACGGCATTCCGGGTGGCCAGGCGGGACAGGCTCAGCAGGTAGGAGGCCCGGTAGCTCATGGTGGCCATGTGCTGGGGACGGTACTCGCGTCCATCGGCCCCCACGGTGAGCTGATTGTCCCGGAAGTAACCCAGGCCATAGTCCAGCATCACGCCGCTGGCGCCGCGGAACCAGTATCCCAGGGCCACATTCACGAGCGGACCCTGGCCGTAGCCCGCGCCGAAGGGACGGATGATGGTTCCGGTGGTCTGGATGAAGAAATAGGGGATGGCCCTTTCCTTCCGCTCACGCGCCTCCTTTTCCCCGATGCCCGGAGTGAGATAGCGGTTGCGGCCGAAGGCGTATTCCAGGCCGAAATTGGTTCCGTAGACGTGGGAATAGTAGTTTTCGTCTCCCGTGGTGGTCCTGGCCACGTAAGGTGCCAGCGTATATTTGGGCTCCAGGAAGATGGATAATCCGTCCGTGAAGCGGTATTTCATCTGGACACCGGCCGATACACCCAGGTAGGCCGATATGGTGCTGCGCTGGAAGATGAGTCCGCTGCCCTTGATGTCCTCGCCCTCGTTGCTCTTATGCTGCAGGCCGATTTCCGGACCGCCTACCAGCGACAGGGACCATCTCCGGTCCACCAGCTCGTCGCCCACCAGGTTATAGAGGGCGTCGATGTTCACGGATGCGAAGCGGAGCCGGTGGGCGAAGGTGCTGCTCCGGTAGTTGTGGAGTTCGCTCAGGTAGGATACGGAAAGCCGCCAGTCCATGCGGGCCGAGTATTTTCGGCCTACGCCCACATTGATACGGTATTCACTGTACGGATCCTCTTCATATTTCTGGCTCGCCAGGCGCAGGATTTCGTTCTGGAAGCCGGCGCCCGCCAGTACATACCACTCCCTGCCTTTGTCGGAGAAGTTGGCCACAGGTGCGCCACCCATGCTGTAGCTGAGGCCGAAGGTGCCGCGCAGGGCGGGAGACCATACATCCGACGGAGCCTTGAGGAAATCCATTTCCGGACGGACGACCATATCGGTCCGGGGCAGTACGTGCATGCGCAGGTCCAGTCCGGTACGGAAGATGGCCGATCCGGTCCATTTCTCCCTCAGCGGCATCATATATCCGGCACCGGCAAGCAGCGACAGGCTCACCTGGCGGTCCGGATCCCATCCCTTGGCGAAATTAGTCAGGTTGAAGAGATAGGAGGCCGAGAACTCCATGGTTTTCACATAGCCGTTCCCGTACTGCAGGTCCTGGAAGTAGCCCAGGCCCGTATTGATCATGGCGCCGTGCTGCGGATGGAACCAGGTGCCCAGCGACAGGGAAGCCATGGGACCGTTGGCGAAGTCCCGTCCCAGCGGACGGAAGTAACTGCCTTCCAGCGAGGCGAAGAGGTTCATCCGCTGACCGGTACGCCGCATTTTTTCCCGGGTCCTGTCCCAGCGTTCGTTAAGGTTATCCCAGGTGCGGCGGTCCCACTCCACGGTCTTGTTCCAACTGTCCCGGGACCACTGTTTGGTCCTCTCCCAGGCGGCTCTTCTGTCTTCCACGGTGGGGATGGCATACTGGAGGCCCAGGTTGGCGCTCACAAGAACGTCCAGCGTATTCTCCACCTTGTTGTCGGCCGCATTGAGGACCGTATAGGGAACCAGGGAGGCACGGGGCTCCAGGAAAGCGTGGAAGCGCTTGAATATCCGGGTGTTAAGCTGAACGCCGGCTGTTGCTCCCACATAGTAGAACTGGCTGCCCAGCCGGCCGATACGGCCATAAATATTCTTATCGGCCTGGGCCCTGTCCATGAAGCCTACTTCCGGGCCGGCCATGACGGAAAGGCTCAGGGGCCGTTCGTCCTGCCGTCCCAGTCCCAACAGGTCCAGCATGCCTTCCAGGCGGAGGGCTCCGTAATGGGCCTGTTCCTGGGAATCGGAAGGCAGGAAAGCCTGTGTCCAGGACCCGGTGAGGCGCACGCTCACGGCTCTGGTGAGCCGCTCTCCGGCGCCCAGGGTTACCTGATAACCAGCCTTCTGCGTGGACGAAGGGGAATAGACCAGCCAGGCGGGGCCGCCGGTGGCCATCAGGAACCAGCGGTGTTCCCTCTTGGGTGCAAGCAGGGGATTCCAGCGGTCTATCCGGTAGCTGATGCCCACGTTTCCACGGAAACCGCCATAATAGCCGCGCCAGTTGCCGTCTTGCTGCTGCACGAAGCCGTTGCCGTTCAGCTCCCATACCGGCTCCACAAAGAGGTCGGTGCCCCGGAGGATGTGCATGCTGTACCCCAGGCCCAGCTGGGCGGTCCAGCTGCCGGTTTCCCGGCCATGGTACTGCCAGGTGTATCCTGCGCCGGCTATGGTATAGAGGTCTCCCAGCCTCAGGGGGTTGTAACCATCCAGATAGGCCGATAAATTGAAGAGATGGGATACCCGGATGTCCGGGAGCATTTTCACCCGGCTGCGGTTTTCGTTGTTGAAGAAATAACCGGTGCCGGCCTCGATCCGGAAGCCGTGGGTGGGCGAGACCCATTTTCCCAGGGAAAGCGTGAGGGACGGACCGGAACTGAGATCCGGGTCCAGCCAGCGGTGGTAACTGCCGGAAAGGGAAATGCTGCTGTTCTCCAGTATCCGGAGGAAGGCGTTCCTGCCAGGCTCCTGGAAGGGCTGGTGCGAGGGAGTGTATCTGTGCTGCATCTTCATGTCAAAGATGCCGGGTTCTTCCTTTACCCGGAGGGTATCTTCCTGGGCATGGGTCCGGAAGGCCGGCCCCAGCAGGAGGCAGGCGGCAAGCAGCAGCATCGATATCCTATTGTTTCCCTTCATGTTTCCTTTACTCGAATGTGTTCATCCTCACGCGGGCTGCGTCCACTATATCTTCCGGGAACCCCGCCTGGATGCGCCGGAGCATATTCCGGTTCATCCTCAGGCAGGTGGCCAGGTAATCTTTCAGGGCCTCTTCCTTTCCGGGTACGCCCTTGAGCTCCTGGGCCCATTCCAGGGCGGCTTCCGCTACCAGGTCTTCCGGCAGGTAGGCGTCCTTCTGTGCCGTGAGGCGGTAACTGTCATCCTGCCGGAAAGCTTCCTTGAGGAAGGTCTTGGCGGCATCCGACACCATGATATCCAGGCCGATCTCGTCCATACCCCACAGTTCCTCCTGCATGCGGCCGTAGTCGCGTCCGCCGCCGAATTTCCGCGCCAGGAACTGGGCCCGCATATATTGGGTGAGGGCCTCCTCCTGCGGCAGGGCGTCCAGCGCCTTCTCCGCATTGGCCCAGGACCCCACGGCCATATTCATGACGGCGGCGTTGCGGGTGGAGGACCGGCTTACCACCAGGAAGGTTTCACGTCCTTCCTCATTATCCACCTGATAGTATCCGCCCAGGCAACGGGCAATGTGATACAGGGTGTTGTACTGGGGCAGATTCTTGAGGTAGGTGGCCCAGAATACGGCACGGGTGCTGGATTTGGCATTCAGCAGCATGATAACCTGGTTGGCCACTATGGGATCCAGATTCCACACCCTTTCGTATTTGTTGGGGTCCGCCATGCTCATGATGGGCCGGTTCACGGAATATCCTTCGTGGAGATAGGGCTTCAGCAGCGTGGTGTCCACCTGGCCTTTCTGGATGTAGGAAACGGCCAGGTTGTTGGCGGGCAGCGGCCAGAAGTAACTCATCTCCCCGGCGGCCGTGATGCCTCTCTTGTACAGTCCCTCCAGTTCCTCTTCGTCGCTGAGCATCCGGTACAGGTTCCAGTATTCGTTGAGCGTAAGCTTTTTCTTGCCGCTGCGGTATTCAGGGTCGCTGTTGTATTTTTCCAGGATTTCTTCCGGAAGCAGTTTCCGGTATACTTCACTAAGGTAGGTGCAGGATACGGAGCGCAGTTCCGGCAGGCGGGGCGCTATCTGGCTCTGGTATTCCGGCAGGCGCTGCACCCGGGCCCACTGGCTGTCCATCTTTCCGGAATAGGTGGAGGCTATCTCCCGCACCTGGGCGGAGAGGGCCTGCAGCGAATCCCGCTCCAGGATATCGGCCACCTCTTCCCATCCGGCTACACGGGAAGTGCCGCTCTGGTACACCCGCTGGCGGCTGTAGGAGGGAAGGACGGAGAGGATGTTGTCCAGCAGGTAGTTCATGCGGGCCTTTGCCAGGTCTACATTCTTGCTGTAGTTGCCTTCGGGCGAGGCTACGCCGGAGATATAGAGTTCCTTCAGGCTGGCATCCCGGTCCGAAGCGATATCGGAAATCTCCTGCTTGATCTCCGCCAGGGCGCGGAGACCGGTTGTATCGGCCGGGTCTATACGGGATTTACCCACCATGAAGCGCAGGGGCAGTTCCTTCTTGCCGGTGTGCCGTTCCCGCTGGGCGTCCACGAAGTAGTCGTCCGGATCCAGGTTGTAGCTGTCAAACTGGTATTCCAGGAATTGCATGGGGTCCTGCAGGCGGGCGGTAGAGAACACCTGGGCCGAATCCTGCACGAAGACCCTGTTATAGTCTTCCATCCAATACTTGTAGCAGAAGTAGCGGATATCGTCCCGGCTTTCCAGTTTAAAGCGGAAGGGGTAGGTGATGCTCACGGTGGAGTCGCTGAGGAAGTCCGGGGCCTCCTCGGCGCACTGGTAGAGATAATCCTCTTCCGGGTTGAAGTCTTTCCGCCGGAGCTGGGTCTTGTGATAATCCTTGCCGTCCAGGACGATGGGGTGGAAGTACTGGAGGGTGTCTTTCCGGTTCTCTCCCAGCAGGTAGGCCTGGATGGCGAAACGGGCATCCGGCCGGCCGGCCGCGTCACCGGAGAACAGGAAGGTGAATTCGGAGGCAATCTCGTTGTCGCCGGAGATGGGGATGGATTCCAGCACCACGTAGGGCTTGGGATTATCGGCCTCGATGATAGCCCTCTGGATCTGGCGGGCCACTTTCAGGGCCACATTGATCTCCAGGCGGCCTTTCACCTCTTCCATCCTGATCACGCGGGCGTCTTCATAGAAGAACAGGAGGGCGCCGGTACCCGCCACCTGGACCGAATAGTAATTGCCCAGGGTGGTGTTGGGGATGCCGGAGAAGACATATCCCGCCAGGCTGTTCTCTTCCAGCATCTGCTTGATCCGGTTGTAGTCGTCCCGGGCCTCGGCGGTGGTCATGTACGTATAGACCGTTATGCCGTCCGAGATGGGGCTGCCGTCTTCGGCCGATGTAATTACGCCGGACACGGTCTTGATATCCTGCGCAAAGGCCGCCGGCAGGGCTGCCAGGCAGAGAAGAAGCGAAACGATATGTCTGAAGACCTTCCCCATAGCTTATTTGATGATATAGACCAGGGTGATGCCTAACTGGTTGGGCGTGAGTTTGTAGCCCCAGGTCTTGGGCAGACTGTCCTCCGCGGGGACGGAGCCGTCGCCGGCAGAGCGTTTTCCCCAGTAGAACAGCACTCCGGCGCCGGAGGTGAACTCCAGGTCCAGGCGCTTTCCCAGATTGATGACATAGCCCACCGACAGTCCCGGTCCGGCCAGGGTGCCCTTATGGAGCGTGCCCCAGAGGGGGAAGTCATAGCTGCCCGCCAGGATGTTTGCACCGGCGAAAAAACGCGTGAGGGGCCGTCCGTTGAACCAGTATCGGACTTCCGGGCGCAGGGCGAAAAAGCGGGTGGAAACGTCTTCGCCCAGGGATTTGTCCCTCCAGTAGGGATTGGAACTGCCGAAGGCGCTTAGCGACAGGCTCACATGTTCGCCCGTCACCATTTCAAATCCCAGGTGGGGGGTGGCTGCGGCAAGGGACAGCACGTTGGTCTTTACGGCCAGCCGCTGGGCGCCGGCCTGCAGCGGAAGCAGCAGGAACAGTGCCATCACCAGGAGATATGCCTTACTCAGACGTGCCATCACTTATTTAACTTTATTTAACTCTGCTTTAAGGGATCTGTCAAAATCGGCCAGGGCTTTTTTGCGCAGGCTTTCCACCCATTTGCGCAGCTTGTTCTTGGAGCGTTCATCCAGGCGGGAATGCTCCACGCTGTCCAGGGCCATATCCACGAAACTCTCCTGGAGATAGGCCTCATAATCGGCCCGGTAGGCTTCGGCGTCGTTGCGGTACAGGTCGTGGAAGATGTTATCCTGGTAGAATTTCAGCTTCCCCTGCTGCATGGCGTCGAAGGTCTCTTTGTTGGTGGCGTTCAGGTTGATCTGGATGGATTCCTTTTCCTGGGCATAGAGCGCCTTCATGGGATCGGTTTCGTTGTACTTGTCTTTTACCGAAGTCTTGCGCCACACCAGCGCCACTCGCAGTTCCGGATAGGGAAGGACGCGCCCGGCGGGGGTGCTGGAAATCTCGATGCCGGTGTGGTCGGCGTTGGCGGTAAAGTCCCGGTAGAAGGCATAATGGGCTCCCAGGGAGAGGCCGAACTCAATATCCAGGGCGCTCTTCCGGTATTGGTACAGCGGGAGTTCCATTCCGCCCGAGGCGCCGCCGCCTGCGGCAAAACCCGTCCAGCCCGTGGGATTGTTGGGCAGTTTGGCGGTGAAGTTGCTGTACGCCGCATAGCCGCCCACGTAGAATCTGTTATTCAGATAATAACGGTATTCGGGGCGGATCTCCAGGAGGTTCAGCATATAGGAAGGGACGTAAGTCTCGCTGGTCTTCCATTTATACTTGAGTGTGAGGGCGGCTACGGAACGGTTCCAGGGCTTGCCGGAAAGATCCGCCATCACGGAGAGGTTGGGGATGGCGGCCGTCCACTCCAAGAGATTGGTTTTTAAGGCAAAAAGACCTTTGGATGCATCCTTCTCCGAGGTATGGGAATTATCCTGCGCCATGGCCAGGGGAGATGCCCAGGCAAAAGCGCACATAAGAATAACTACCAACCATCGTTTAATGGTATTCATGCCCTAACCAAACTACTAACGGCGAAAAATTTTGCAAAGGTACTACTTTTCTTCTAGAAAAGCAACTTTTAGCCCCCTCACATGGTTTTGCGGCATTTTTCGTATCTTTGCAAAAACAGATACTATGAAACTGATACGTCTTGCCGGGCTGGCCTGGATTGCGGCGCTTGTCTCCTGCGCGGAGCAGCCAAGTCCCCTTACTGTAAATGAAAATGTACCTGCCTATGCCGTAATGGCCCATCGCGGTTCCACCTACTGGGCTCCGGAAGAGACGGAGAGCGCCTGGCGCTGGGCGCGTGAAATGGGCGCGGACTATCTGGAAAGCGACCTCCAGTGCACCAAGGACGGTATCATCCTGGCCAATCACGACGTGAACCTTACCCGCACCACCAACATTGAAGAGGTCTTCGGGGCCGGTGTGCCGGCTTCGCGGAGGGATTTCTACCTGTCCCTGGGCTTCTCCCAGGCCGATGCCGATGAGCAGCTTTCCCTGGACCGGGAAGCTTTCAAGCCTTATTTCGCCGCCTCCTATTATTATGCAGAACTGCTCATGCTGGATGCCGGTTCCTGGTTCAATGCCGCACGGCCGGAGCAGGCGCGTGAGGCCTTTGCGCGCAGCCAGTATGTATCGGCCTTGCAGGACCAGATTGCCTATGCCGAGGGAAAGCGGCTCCGCCGGGATGCCGACGGCCATCGCGTCTTGCCCTGGAAACTGAAGGATTCCTGCAAAGGGAAAACCCTCTCCGATATCCGCTCCACGGCCGCCGAGGGCGGGAAATACATGGAAATGCTGGATTATGACTTCTCGCTTGCCTATGAGGCCGACCCTGCCGACGGAGGCCATCGGCCCGGCATCTATATCGAATTCAAGGAGCCGGAGGTGAATCCGGAGGACATGGAACGGCGGGTGTACGACATCCTGGATGCCGCAGGGTGGAACATCATCACTTCCCCCGCCACGGAGAAGGAATTCTACAAGGATGGCAAGGTGCAGGTGGGAAAGACCGCCGGCAAGGTGATCCTGCAAACCTTCTCTCCGGCGTCCCTGGTGCGTGCCAATGCCGTTTTCAAGGGAAAGCTTCCCATGTGCTTCCTCCTGTGGCCGCCTTGCCCGGAAGAGATTCCCGGCGGTGACCTGGATACGCCGGAAGGCTTCCAGGCCATCCTGGACTGGGCCAAGGCCAACGGCGCCAGCATCAGCGGACCGTCCATTTCCGGCGAACCCAACAATTATTCGGAGCTTAACAATGCCTGGCAGGCCGCCCTGGTGCGGAAAGCCGGCATGCTCAACCATCCTTATTCATTTGATTCCGTGATACAGATGGAGGAGCAGACTTCCCGTTCCGACGGCTTTTTCACCAACCGTTCGGACCTTACCCTCCAGTACCTGCTGGACCACGGGCTCCGCAGCGCATCGGCCCCGGCGGCGGTTCCGGATCCGGTGGCTACGCTGGAGCGTCTGGGCTATTGAGCCTGTCGCCAGCTTCCTTTCTTGATGGTTTTACGGAGCTCTTTGCCAAAAAGGGCTCCGTAATAGTTGATGAGGGTTTCCTGCCGGTCCGGCCCTTCCATGAAGAAGGAACCCAGGCTTTCCGTATTGGCCACAAAGGTGGAGACAAACTGCGGCCGGAGCATGCCATAGAGGGCGATGCCGAAGAAATGGTACCAGGCGCCGTAGTTGTCGCCCAGCGGTTTTGAGTCGTTCCGGATGTAGGAGAGTTTCTGCTGGAGCGGATCGAATTCCCGCTCTGCCCGGTGGGGCTGGCCGGTGAGCACATTCTCGCAGGAGAGGAGCGTCATATACAGGTTCCCCTGGTTCAGGACATAGCTTTCGGCAAAGAGTTCGTGGATTTGCAGGCTATGGTCGGGATAGCTCATAATCCTCTCTTTCAGAGCTTCTTCCGTCCCGGTTATACAGTAGCGGGAAGTCCAGCCGCAGGCCAGGCACATGAGCAGTTTGCTCCGCATGAAAACGGGGATGGGGAAGTCCTGCTGCTTTCCGGAGAACCTTCTCCACAGGCGGTGCCAGTAGCCATACAGATTATAGACTTTAGCCTCTGGAGACCATACATGCTCTTCCCCGATGTACGGCGAAATGGCAGGATAGTTCCGGCGGATGATATCGGCAAACTGTTCCAGCAGCAGCTCATTGTCAAGGGAATAGGTTTTCCCAATTTTGAAATCGGCCTCTCCGGCCTTTCTTTCCCTGTCCGATACGGCCTGGGGCAGGTCCTGGTGGAAAAAGGCCGAAGCCAGTTTTACAAAGGCCGTGTCCAGTTTCCGGATTAGCATGGCATCCCCTTGCGGATCCACCAGCATCACGCGGTCCTGCTGATACCCCTCGGACTCATAGCTGCGCTCCAGCCAGAATTTGAAGCCTTCCTCGCCCTGGACGGCCATGCGGGAAGTGCCGCAGCCGGAAAGGACCAGTGCGGATAGCAGCAGGGAGGTAAGAAGGGTTATGGACGGTCTCGTATCGGTTAAGGCTCTGTTTATTTCCGCCAATTTACGAAAAAATGGCCGTACTGCCAAAACCGTCAGTGCACCTGGCGGTCTCCGGAGGTGAAATAGACCTTGGGAACGGGGTCGGTCCGGTATGCGCCGTAACTCTGGTTAAGATTGAGTTGGAATTCGTTCCAAGGGACCATCACTTGTTTGTAGGTGCCGCTGGCGGCGTCATATTCCGTCCGTATCAGCTGGGGGAAACGGTCCGGAGAAAATGGGTGCTCGAAGGGAGCAGGCCCCGGGGTTTGGGAAAAGACGGGCGGGATGGAGGGGTTGACGGGCGGCGTAAGGAAAAGCCGGGCTACGAAAAGGGCCATTTTCTGGCCCTGGGAAAGCTTGGGAGGCCGATACCAGCGCAGATACTCACTAACTGAACCCGAAACACTGGCCGATATCATGGCGTTGATCCGGGCGGCCCGCTGCTCCTTGGTCTCAAAGGGGAATTCCATGGAATGGAATAAAGGCAGGCCCAGCGAGGAAGACAGGGGGGACAGCAAAAGCGGGGAAATCTGTGGCCGGGTCCTGACGCTGTCCCTGTCCATCTGGGGGACGTCCAGGGCGGTAACCGAATAATCCTGCGCCTTCAGGAACAGGGCACAGGACAAAAGCAGCACAAGCGTTAACAGCAGACTTTTCATACCGGGCGGTTTTTAACTCAAAAACCGTACCGCAGGTCCGGAAATACCTTATTTCCAGCTGATGAGTCCTTGGATTACGGCATTGGAGAAACCGGCCTCTTCCATGGCGTTGAGACCCTGGATGGTGATGCCGCCGGGAGTGGTCACGCGGTCAATCTCCTGCTCCGGATGGGTGCCGTGGGCGTCTACCAGATCCACCGCTCCCTTCATAGTTTGAAGGACCGCTTCCAGTGCCTGGGCGGGATACAGTCCCAGCTGCACGCCGCCTTCCATGGCGGCCCTGGCATATCGCAGCGCGAAAGCGGTTCCGCAGGAGGCCACCATCATGCCGGCGCCCAGCTGTTTTTCGTTCACCAGGAGGGTCTTCCCTACAGTGTTGAAAAGGTCCAGGAGGCACTTCCGGCTGGATTCCGTGCCGATGACCTCGTGTGCGAAAGTCATGCTCTCACCCAGTTCGATGGCCAGGTTGGGGATAACGGTATAGACGCCTTCCGGTGCCACATCGGCCACCCATTTTTTGAGCTGCTCTCCAGGAATACCGGCGGCTAAGGAGAACAGCAGTTTCCCTTTAAAGTGGGGGAGCATCGGCTCCAGCACCTCTTTCACCAGCCAGGGCTTCACACCCAGGATGATAATATCGGCCCACTGGGCCGCCTGGACATTGTCCAAAGTGGCATGAAGGCCGATGGCGGTGTATTTTTCCAGGGTTTCCCGGTGCTTGGCGGTAACGGTGATTTCCACCCCGGGGCAAAAACGGGAAAGGCCCAGCGCCGTAGCGCCGCCCATGTTCCCCGCACCTATGATGGCAATTCTCATGGATATGGATTTTTCTTTCGCAAGTTAGTAATAATCCGGCAAAGCGCAAAATCGGTTGAAACGTCTCGTTTATAAAAGTATGAAGTGAAATCCCGGCGGGATGCCGTCGCCCGGGGGGCGCCGGGTTCCCTCCCCTGCGGGGGCCCGAGTAGTTGGAGGCCGAAGGCCGACTTGGGGGAGTTTGAGGGGGTGGAACCCCTTCAATGCCCCTGGGGGCGGCCGCGAAGCGGCGGGGGATTAAACGAAGTGAAATCCCGGCGGAATTACGCAAAAGCCCGGCCGATGGCCGGGCGAAAAAGCGTGATTCCGTCGGGATTCGAACCCGAGACCCACAGCTTAGAAGGCTGTTGCTCTATCCAGCTGAGCTACGGAACCGGTTTTGCGGGTGCAAAGTTAGTGAAAAATACGTAAACGGCAACAGGCTTAGCGTTCCGACAGGGACAGCAGGAGCTGGAGCTGCTGGTTCACCGCATCGGCAAAGCTGAATTCGCCTTCTCCGATGGCGCCGGTGAAGGTGTCCACCACCACGCCGTTCTCATGGACGATGGACAGGGACTCGATGCCCCCGGCCAGGCGCCGGAGTTCCTCCAGGGTGGGGAACACATAGACAAAATTCACTTCGTCCCGGGTTTGCTTGAGTTCGATCACGGAGCCGTCCTTGAGGGTGAAACGCACGGGGGCGTCGTACTCGAAATGGTAGGAATCCTCCGTACCCAGCATGAAGGCCAGGTCTATGTCTTCCGTGTTGGTATTCTTATAATACAGGTGCGACAGGATGATGTTGTACGGGAAGCGGTCTCCCTTGCCCACTACCGGGTTGGAGGTGTTCATGATGCTGTTCAGGTTGTCCGTATGGCCCGCCAGGGTGGCCTGAAGGTCAACGGTGCTGTCCGCCGCCTTCAGGATGGCCTCGCAGTGATTCTTGAGGAGTTTCCCCATGGCGTCATCGGCAAAGTTGGCCTGGATGTAATCGTCCGGATCCCATCCGGTTACAATGTCCACGGACTTGATGCCACGGACCATTTTTTCCATGTCTTCCGGTTCCACGGCATATTTTAGCCGGTTCCAGAACAGGCCGTTGTCCAGCCGGCGTTTGGTGGCCGAATCCTGGCCGATCTGCTCCAGCCGCACAATCTTGCCGCCAGGGAGGGTGACAGCCATCTTTACGCCCTTGGGCACTACGGTAGCGTTCTTCTGCTCCATGTTCATGTACAGCACATACATGGTGGAACCGTCCGGGAACCCCACCAGCTCCACCCGGGTCCATACCGGGACGTTTCCGGCTTCCAGCAGTTCATAGTCCGTAGAGATATGGGTCATGCCTTCGCTCCGGTAATTGGTGCGGATTTCCTGGGCTTGCAAGGAGATGGAGGCCAGCGCTGCGGCGGCCAAAACTAAAAGCTTTTTCATCCAATTCTAATTTTCCATCGGCAAAGATACATTTTCTATGCCAAAAAATCACTATATTTACGGACACTAATCCAATAATACCATGTATCAATATACCCAAGTGAAGGAGTCCACGGCACTCGGAATGGACATAAAGGGAGTCAAACGCTATATTCTCAGCCTGGATAACCATGTGAGCATCGTGGAGGCGCTTACGGCCTTCTGCAAGGAAAAGGAAATCTATGCCGGAAAGGTAAGCGGACTGGGTGCGGTGAACAGCGCCACATTCCGTTTCCTCAATCCCGCCACCCTGCAATATGTAGACAAGACCTTTGAGGAACAGATGGAAATCACCAATCTCACGGGCAACATTTCCTGCAAGGACAAGAAACCTTATCTTCATCTCCATATCACCGCCAGCCGGGAAGATTATACCTGCATCGGGGGCCATCTGCTGGACGCCCGCATCAACGGTGCCTGCGAACTTTTCGTAGAAGACTATTACCTTACTGCCGTCGGTCGCCGTCAAGATGAAGAAACCGGTCTAAATATGTATAAATTCTAGAAACTATGACCTTCACCATGATCATCGAGCTGCTCATCGTACTGGCAGCGCTTTATGTGGGATCCCGTTACGGGTCGCTGGCCCTGGGTGCCATCTCCGGCATCGGCCTGGCCATCCTGGTGTTCGGCTTCGGCCTCAAGCCCGGCACGCCGCCCACGGACGTCATCTATATCATCATCGCCGCCGTCACCTGCGCCGGTACCTTGCAGGCTTCGGGCGGTATGGACTGGATGATCCAGATAGCGGAGAAGATGCTCCGCCGCCATCCGGAGCATATTACCTTCCTGGGGCCGCTTGTCACCTTCTTCCTCACCGTGCTGGTGGGTACCGGTCATGTGGTATACACCATCATGCCCATTATCTGCGACATAGCCCTCAAGAAGGGGATCCGCCCGGAACGTCCCTGCGGTGTTTCTTCCGTTGCCTCCCAGGTAGGTATTACCTGCTCGCCCATCGCGGCGGCCGTGGTGGCCTTCGTAACCATCTCCAACACAAACGGTTACATGGTCAGCATCCCGCAGGTACTTATGGTCACGATCCCGGCCTGCCTGATGGGCCTTATGTGTGCCGCCCTGGCCTCCTACAGGAGGGGCAAAGACCTGGACAAGGACCCGGAATTCATCAGAAGGAAGTCAGATCCGGAACAGTATGCATACATGTACGGCAACACCGCCACCACCCTGGACAAGCATATCACTCGGGAGGCCAAGGCATCCGTATTCATCTTCCTGGGCTCCCTGCTCATCATCGTGGGCTTCGCCTTCTGCCAGATGATCCATGTGGGAGACCAGACGCTGGCGGCAAAGATCAACCTGCCCAAGATGAACATCTGCATCCAGATCATCATGCTCATGGCCGCAGCCGCCAACATCATGTTCTGCAAGGCTTCCCCCAAGAAGGCCGTGGGCGGCGCCGTGTGGCAGAGCGGTATGGTGGCCGTGGTGGCCATCTACGGAATCGCCTGGCTGGCCGATACTTACTTTGGCAACTATATGGACCAGATGAAGATGATGCTGGCCGACCTGGTTACCAACTACCCCTGGAGCATCGCCGTGGTGTTCTTCCTGGTTTCAGTGCTCATCAACAGCCAGGGCGCCGTGGTGGTGGCCATGCTGCCGCTGGCCTATGAGCTGGGCATTGCCGGCCCGGTGCTGCTGGGCGTCCTTCCCAGTGTGTACGGCTACTTCTTCATCCCCAATTATCCTTCCGATATCGCCACGGTGAACTTCGACCGTTCCGGAACTACGGTAATTGGCAAATACCTGCTCAACCACAGCTTTATGATGCCGGGCCTCATAAGCGTGATAGTGGCCACGGTGGTGGGTTACCTCATTACCAACGTGTTCTTTGCCGGCTATTTTGCCAGCTTCATCCAGTAGATTCCCCCGCGCACATTACTTTTTTCACGTTACCCTCTCCCTAAATCCCTCTCCTCGGGAGAGGGACTTTCTGTCGCCCTTCGGGCTCTAAATTGGGTGGTTTAGATATTATTTCGGTAAAAAGTGTTATATTTGTACGTTTTAAGGAATAATATTTATTTACTATGATACTTTCCAAGAGATGGATGGCCGTAACCGCCGGCCTCTTTATCCTCTGCGGCAGCGTCTGGGCCCAGAGCTCCATGAGCGATGAACAAGTACTGGAATATGCCCAGCAGGGCGCCGCGGAAGGAAAAACCCGCGATGAACTGATATCCGAACTGGCCCTCCGCGGCGTGAACCGTGCCCAGGCCGAAAGGGTGTATGCCCTGTATCTGAGCCGCCAGAATACCAATCAGGCGGTAGCCGCCTCGCAGGACATCAGCCGTGTCCATTCCGTGAGCGGGGAAGTGACGGACGAGACCCAGGTCTCCTCCTTCGTCTCTTCCAACGCCAACGTCTATGGCCGCAACATTTTCCGGGACAGGGGACTCAACTTCTCTCCCAGTGAGAATCTGGCCACGCCCCGGAATTACCGCCTGGGCCCCGGAGACGAGGTCATCATCGACATCTTTGGTCAGAACCAGACCACCCTGCGCAGCACCATCTCTCCGGAAGGAAGCATCAATGCCGATATTCTGGGCCCCGTATACCTTAACGGCATGACGGTGGAAGAGGCCAATACGTATCTGAAAAAACGCCTTGCCAAGATTTACGGCGGCCTTTCCGGCTCGGGAACGGACATGCGCCTGAGCCTGGGTCAGATCCGTACCATCCAGGTGAATATCGTGGGTGACGTTACCAGCCCCGGCACCTATGTGCTTTCGGCTTTTGCCACGGCCTTCCATGCCCTCTACCGTGCCGGCGGTGTGGTGGATCCCGGTACCTTGCGTAATATCAAGGTGGTCCGCGGCGGTAAAGTCGTGGGCATCGTGGATGTCTATGAATTCCTCATGAAGGGAGACCTCTCCAGCGACATCCGCCTGGAAGAGGGAGATGTAATCCTGGTAACCCCCTATACCAGCCTGGTGAATGTGGAAGGCGGCGTCAAGCGCCCTATGTTCTTTGAAATGAAGGAGGGCGAGACCCTGGCCAACCTCTTCGAATATGCCGGTGGTTTCTCCAACGGGGCCAACAAAGCCTTTGTGACGGTGATCCGCCAGGATAACAAGAGCTTCGAGGTCCGCACGGTGGAAGAGGCCGATTATGCCAACTTCCGCCTGGTGAGCGGAGACCGTGTGGAAGTGGGTGAGCTCCAGTCCCTGTTCCAGAACCGGATCATCATCCATGGTGCCGTCTACTTCCCCGGAACTTACGAGCTGGGTGAGATCCGCACGGCCAAGGCTCTGGTGGAAAAGGCCGGCGGTCTGCTGCCGGAGGCTTTCGGCGGCCGCGTGGTGGTGAACCGCGAGCATCCGGACAAGACCAAGGAAATTTTCTCCATCAACCTTACGGACATCCTGGAAGGCAAGGCTCCGGACTTCGTCCTTCAGAACAACGACGAACTGTTCATCGCCAGCAGTTTCGACCTCAAGGACCAGGGCAACATGTCCATCTCCGGTATGGTCAAGAATCCCGGTTCCTTCCCGTTTGCAGAGAATACCACCATTGAGGATATCATCATCCTGGCCGGTGGCCTGCAGGACGGCGCTTCCCATGCCCGTATTGATGTAACCCGCCGCAAGAAGGACGCTAACGGCATGGTGGCCACCAGCGATATCGGCGAACTTTATTCCTTCTCCCTCAAGGATGGCCTCATGGACGACGGAGACCGTTCCTTCGTCCTGGAACCCTATGACGAGGTTGTGGTGCACCGCAGCCCCTCTTACAACGTCCAGCGCCACTTCACCATTTCCGGAGAAGTCAACTTCCCGGGCACTTATTCCTTCACCAGCCGGGAAGAGCGAATCTCCGACCTGGTAAAGAAGGCCGGCGGACTCACCAAATTCGCCTATGTCGATGGCGTCCGCCTGGTGCGCAGGGCAACCGGAGAGGAACTTCGCCAGGCCAACGAGATGGTGGAAATCATCGAGCAAAAGACCGATACCATTAATGTACAGGCCCGCCAGGCCACCCAGTCCACCTTCACCGTGGCCGTGGATCTGGAAAAGGCCCTGGCCAATCCGGGCGGAGACGAAGATGTGGTACTCCGCGAAGGAGACCGGCTGGAAATCCCCGTCCTTAGCAACGTAGTCCGTATCCATGGCGCCGTGAAGTATCCTACGGCCGTCAATTTCGACGGTTCCATGAGGGGACGCGATTACATCAAGGCCGCTGGCGGATACGACGAAAAGGCACTCCGTTCCAAGGCCTATGTGGTGAATATGAACGGCCGGGCCAAGAAACTCCGTGGCGGAACCAGGATAGATCCGGGCGCGGAAATCTTCGTTCCGTATAAGATTGAGGACAAGAAGGAATTCAACTATGCGGCCATCAGTGCCATAGCCGCTGCAGCTTCATCGATGGCTACCATGGGCATGTCCATCTTCTATATCATCAATATTACCAAAAAGTAGGAGAGCTCTATGGAAGACTATCAGAACAACAATCCCGGAATCCAGGAAGCTTCCGACGAGCTTGAGATTGACTGGATGGGTATCTTCACCAAGCTCCTGAAGCATTGGAAGCAGATATTCCTCATTTCCTTCATTTTCGGTGTGCTGGGCATCGTGTCGGCCCTCACCATGACACGCAAGTACAATGTTTCCATGACGCTGGCTCCGGAACTGGTGAACCGTTCCAACAGCAACCTCAGCAGCATCACCAGCATGCTGGGCCTTGGCAATGCCACGCTCAGTCCCAGCACGGACGCCATGAACATCACCCTGTTCCCGGAGATTTGCAGCAGCACGCCGTTCCTGGCCGCACTCCTGGATGTGCCTCTCACTTCCTATGTGTCGGAAAAACAGCAGGAGGAAGGCGTGCAGCCCATGCATACCACCGTGTATAAGCATTTCACCGGTGAAGACAAGGAGAAGAAGGGCCTGGCCAAATGGCTGGATTCCCTCAAGAAGGAGAAGGAAGAAAAGCCCTACACCGGCGTGGCCGATGCCACGGAGCTTCCTCGGAAGCAGGCCAATGTGGTAAAGGCCCTGGGCAAGTGCATATCGGCCGATGTGGACAAGAAGACGGGCGTTACCACCATCTCCGTGGTAATGGATGACAGGATGATGGCCAAGCAACTGGCCGATACGGTGTGCACCCGTCTGCAGGTGTATGTGTCGGAATACCGCACCAAGAAGGCCCAGGCAGACTATGAGTATTATGTGATGCTGGCCCAGGAGGCACGTGAAATCCAGATCAAGGCCCAGGATGCCTATGCCCGTTCCGTAGACTACGACCGCAGCGTCATCCTCCAGAGCGCCCAGTCCGTGAAGGAACGTCTCCGCGCAGATGCCAATCTGGCTAGCGACATCTACTCCCAGATGGCCCAGCAGCGGGAGTTGGCCCGGGCCAAGATCCAGGAAGAGAAGCCGGTCTATGCCGTGGTACAGCCGGCCACCCTGCCTCAGCAGGCCATGAACAGCCGTGCCAAGCGGGTACTTATCTGGGGCTTTATGGGCCTGTTCCTTTCCCTGGCCTGGTATGGCTTCGGCGCCGACTTCTTCAAGAAGATGCGTGCCGATGTAAAGGAGAAACTGGACGAAGAATAAGGTCCTCTCTCCGTTTTGGCCGGCTTTTTGCTAAAGTGGTGTAAAAACACCCTACAGCCATGAAAAGAATAGTATTTTTTCTGTCAATGGCCGCGATAGTGGTCATGGCAGCCGCCGGATGCACTAAGTATATCCCGTTTTATCCTGGAGGTGGAAACAATCAGGAGAACCCTTCCCGTCCGGGCGGAGGCCAGGGCGGCAGTGAGCAGGGAGGCGGAGAGGTCACTATCAAGGAGTGCACCAACTGGGGCCTTAAGTATGTAGGCCGGGCCGATTATCAGGAGACGGACGGAACCGTTTCCCGCGTAGAGGAATTCCAGTTCAATTATCCCGGAAATGCCTATTTCCTTGTCCGCAGCATCACGGACCAGGATTTCAAGAATTGGTACAATAACGACATAAAGGAATTCATGAAGGGAGAGGTGGACGATGTCGTTACCATGGCCAGGAACAACAAAACGGAGTTGTCCAGCCTGTTGTTCAGCAGATCCACTACAACCGTGTATTTTGACATGCTAATCCACGGCGACTACACCACTTATATGATTGAGGTCTCCAAGGATGGCGAGATGACGGGCAATTATGCCAAGCTCCGCCATACCGTGGAAGAGGAGCAGGCTGTGGAAAGCTACCTTAAGTGGATTGGGAGATGGCACGTCGGAGACGGCTATGTGGGATACGACATCACCATATCGGCCTGCGAGAACAACTATCTGTACTATGTGGACGGCTGGGAGACCGGCAGCGCCGTGCAGGAGCAGATGAATATGGAGCGTGACTGGATCTTTGCCCGCTACCGCAATACCGACGGCAACCTGTACTTCTACGGCCAGTACCTCATGAGTTACGATGACGAAGCCCTGGGTACCTATGTGGACCAGATGTTCGTGGGAACCTATCTCACCAGCAATTCGGACACCAACGGTATCGTGGACGAAGAGGGGGCGGACAACAATTACGACATCGCCCATACCGCTGTGGCCGATGACGGCGGAATCCGCATCGTTCCGGAGTCCTTCACCTTTGACAATGGATTCGTGGCCACCTATCACAGCATGCGCTATTCCCGCTACTGCTACGACGAGAATAACTGGGCCCACTACAACAACAGCGGTGTGCCTTCCCTGCCGCTGGTGATGGAGAAACTGCCGGGTGCCGGCACTGCGGCCATGAAGCCGGCCAGGCGCATCGCTTCCAAGGCTGCCATGCGACGCGTACAGCTTAAGACCCACGTTCCCAGGCAGACCAGAACTTACAAGGCAGAATAAAAAATTTAACGGTCCGGTTTACAGCCGGGCCGTTTCTTTTGAAAATAGTCAAATAATTGTTAACTTGCGTTAAATTGCAAGATATCAATTATGAGACCCCTGTTTCTAACCAATACTCTCACCCACAACAAGGAGCTTTTCAAGCCCATCCACGAGGGCCATGCCGGCATGTACGTGTGCGGCCCCACCGTGTATGGAGACGCCCATCTGGGCCATGCCCGGCCCGGGGTCACCTATGACGTCCTGTTCCGTCTCCTAAAATATCTGGGCTATAAGGTGCGCTATGTCCGCAACATCACGGACGTGGGCCATCTGGAGCACGATGCCGATGAAGGGGAGGACAAGATTGCCAAGAAGGCCCGCCTGGAGCAACTGGAGCCCATGGAGGTGGTGCAGTATTATACGGAACGCTACCATGAGGCCATGCGCCTTCTCAACGTGCAGTCTCCTTCCATAGAACCGCGTGCTTCCGGCCATATCATCGAGCAGATAGAGACCGTGAAGAAGATCCTGGAGGCCGGCTATGCCTATGAATCCAACGGATCCGTGTATTTCGATGTAGAGAAATATAACAAAGACCACCATTACGGCATCCTTTCCGGCCGCACCCTGGACGCTACGCTGGAAGGCACCCGCGCCCTGGACGGCCAGAACGACAAAAAGGCGCCGTACGACTTTGCCATCTGGAAAAAGGCGGAGCCGGAACACATCATGCGCTGGCCGTCTCCCTGGGGAGAAGGCTTCCCGGGCTGGCATCTGGAGTGCTCTGTGATGGGAGAAAAATACCTGGGAAAGGAATTCGACATCCATGGCGGCGGCATGGACCTCATGTTCCCGCACCATGAATGCGAGATTGCCCAGAACGTAGCCTCCCGGGGCACCGGCGGCGTGCATTACTGGGTGCATAACAACATGATCACCATCAACGGCCAGAAGATGGGGAAGTCCCTGGGGAACTTCATCACGCTGCCGGAACTTTTCAGCGGAAAGCATCCCAAGCTGGACCAGGCCTATAGCCCCATGACGGTGCGTTTCTTCATCCTCCAGGCCCATTACCGCAGCACGCTGGACTTCTCCAACGAGGCGCTGCAGGCGGCCGAAAAGGGTTATAAGCGCCTGATGCAGGCTTGGCGAATGCTCTCGACAGGTGAGGAGGCATTTTCCGGAGCATCGGCCTTATTATCAGCGGAGGAGAATGCCTCCTCTCCTGTCGCACCCATCCGCGAGGCGGTGGAGGAAGCGCTCTGCGACGATATGAACACGCCCGTTGCCATCGCGCACCTGTTCGAGGCGGTGAAACTCATCAACGCGGGAAATCTCTCATCGGCCGATAAGGCAGCCCTGAAGCAACTGTTCGACGATATCGTGGGAGGGGTGCTGGGCCTCAAGGACGAAGAGGCCGATGGCGGTTCCGGTAAGGCCGAAAAGGCCCTGGAAGGGGTGATGGAGCTGGTATTGGAAAACCGCAAGAAGGCCCGGGAAGAAAAGAACTGGGCGGAAAGCGACAGGATCCGGGACCTGCTCTCCTCCTTCGGCATAACTGTTAAAGACACAAAAGACGGCGCCACATGGAGTCTGGACTAAAATTCATAAGCTGGAACGTGAACGGCCTCCGGGCCGTGGCGGGAAAAGGCTTTGCAGACGTTTTTGCAGGCCTGGACGCCGATTTTTTCTGCCTGCAGGAAACCAAGATGCAGGAGGGCCAGCTGGACCTGGAATTCCTTGGCTATCAATCCTATTGGAATTATGCGGAAAAGAAGGGCTATTCCGGAACGGCTGTCTATACTAAGCATTCGCCGATGGGCGTCCGCTATGGTATCGGCATAGAGGAACATGACCATGAGGGGCGGGTAATAACCCTGGAATATGAAAAGTTCTTCCTGGTGTGCGCCTATGTGCCCAACTCCCAGGACGGGCTCCGGCGCCTGGACTACAGGATGCAGTGGGAAGATGCCATGCGGGCCTATCTGTGCGGCCTGGGGAAACCGGTAGTCTTTTGCGGAGACCTGAATGTGGCGCACGAAGAGATAGACCTCAAGAATCCTTCCACCAACCACCTGAACGCCGGCTTCACGGACCAGGAACGGGAGAAGTTCTCGGAGCTGCTCGCCGCCGGGTTCGTGGACAGCTGGCGCTTCCAGCATCCCGGAGAGGCCAAATACTCCTGGTGGAGCTACAGGATGAATGCCCGGGCAAGGAATGCAGGCTGGCGTATAGACTACTTTGTGGTGTCGGAATCCCTGAAGGATGCCATTGTCTCTACGGAGATCCACAATGAAATTTTCGGGTCGGACCATTGTCCCGTCGAACTGATCATCAACCTTTAACAATAATTTATATGGAAAGTAAACTTAACATCCAACAGACCCTGGTAGATGGTATCGGACTGGGTCTCAAGAACATTGTTAACCTGCTGCTGACGGCCCTCCTCTTTATGATCACCTTCTGGATTCCCTACCTGAACGTGGGTACCACCATCGGTTTTTACAAGGTCATCATATCCCTGAGCAAGGGCGAGCCCATCGACCCTACCAGCCTCTTTAGCAAGGACAACTTCAAGTCCCTGGGAGACTTCTTCCTGCTGGTCGGCCTGGAGACCGCCGGTGTTGGCGCCGCCGCCGTATTCTTCCTTTTCCCGGCCATGGTAGTGAGCCTTGCCTGGCAGTTCGCCATCTACTTCTTCCTGGACCGGAAGACCTCTCCGCTCAAGTCCCTGGGACTCAGCTACGATGCCACCTGCGGTGAGAAATGGCGTCTCTTCTTCGTCTATATGGCCCTGGCTATCTGCATCTGCGTGGTAATGTTCCTCCTTACCCTCATCCCCAAGGTGGGAGTCGCCCTTTGCTTCCTGGCCATGATCTGTGTCCTTCCTGCCGTGATGGGTGTGGAAGCCACTCTGTACAAGTATTTCTCGGCCAAGGCCGATGAACTCTCCAAGTAATGCTCTCTTTTACTTGTGACTATAACGAAGGGGCGCATCCGGCAATTCTGGAGCGCCTCTTGGCTTCTAATCTGGAGCAGGTGCCCGGGTATGGGGCAGACCCGTATACCCGGAGCGCCAAAGACCGCATCCGCCAAGCGCTGAACCGTCCGGAGGCCGATGTTTTCTTCCTCACAGGCGGCACCCAGACCAACGCCACGGTGATATCGGCCGTGCTCAAGGGATACGAGGGGGCGGTGGCGGCCCAGACCGGCCACATTGCCGTGCATGAAGCCGGCGCCGTGGAATTCACCGGACATAAGGTGCTCACGCTTCCCCAGCATCAGGGAAAGATGGATGCCGCCGAACTGGAGGCCTTCCTGGAGGGTTTCTATGCCGAGCCGGCCTATGACCACATGGTATTCCCGGGTTTGGTGTACATCTCCTTCCCCACGGAGTATGGAACCATTTATACCAAAGCCGAACTGGAGGCCTTGCATGCGGTGTGCAAGCGCTACAAGCTGCCTCTGTATATAGACGGTGCCCGTCTGGGTTACGGCCTCATGAGCCCGGAGTGCGATTTCACTTTCCAGGAGCTGGCAGGCCTTTGCGATGTGTTCACCATAGGCGGAACCAAGGTGGGCGCCCTCTGCGGCGAGGCGGTGGTCTTCCCCGGCGGAAATGCCCCGGCCCACTTCTTTACCACCATCAAGCAGCACGGTGCACTGCTGGCCAAAGGACGTCTTACGGGCATTCAGTTCGATGTCCTGTTCACGGATAATCTATACTTCAAGATAAGCCGGAACGCCATTGATATGGCGATGCAGCTTAAGGCGATGTTCCGGAGAAAGGGGTACGAGCTGTTCCTGGATTCTCCCACCAACCAGCAGTTTGTGGTGCTGGACGATGCAGCCATGGCCGTGCTGGCCCCCCAGGTTGCCTTTGAGATCTGGGAACACAGGCCCGACGGCCGGACGGTGGTGCGTTTTGCCACCAGTTGGGCCACTACGCCGGAGCAGCTGGCCAGGCTGGAAGCTATGCTGCCTTAGAAGGGTAGGTCGTCGGAAGGTTCCGGTGCGGGCTGGGGACCGTTGTAGGCCGGATTTACGACCGGCTGGACGGGCTGCGGCTGCACCGGTTGCTGTGCTGCCGGCTGCGGTGCCGGCTGGTAATCCTGTCCGTCCGGACGTTTGCCCAGAAGCTGCAGGGTATCTACCACCACTTCCGTCGTATAACGTTTGTTGCCGGTCTGGTCTGTCCACTGGCGGGTGCGCAGGTGCCCTTCGATAAAGACCTGGGTGCCTTTGCGGATGAACTTTTCCGCCACGTCGGCCGAATTGCGCCAGGCTACGATGTTATGCCATTCTGTGTTTTCGCGAAGTTCTCCGTTGCGGTCGCGGTACCGCTCCGAAGTGGCAAGAGGGAAGGAAGCAACCTTGGCGTTGCTGCCGGGATTGTTGGGATTGGATTCAAGGTAACGTACATCGGGGTCTTTACCAACGTTACCGATTAGCATGACTTTGTTCAATGACATAATACAACAGGTTTAAAGCGCGGCATCCTGGTCCGCGGATTGGCAAGTTACGGATATTTTTGGGAAAAGCCTACAGAACGGCCGACATTTTTTCCGCATCGGGCTCTTCACCCGTAAAGAGTGCGTATCCGGCCACGGCCTGCCAGAGGAGCCAGCGGCGGCCGCCTGCGTACGCCCTGCAAGGAATATCGGCCAGGACGGGCTGCTTGTATTCGGCCTCCAGGACCACGGCGTTCCGGAAAAGATCCCCGTTGAGGCCTGGAATGACAGGGGAGGAGCCGGGGATGGTGTACACTATCAGGTCCGGAGTCTTTGAACCCGCATCGGCCAGGGGGATGGCTTCGCAGCCCAGGGAATAGGCCAGTTCATCGGCCTTGGAGAAAGTGCGGTTGGTGATGCATACCCGGCAGCCCAGCCTCAGGGCGGCGACGGCGGCGGCCCGGGCGGCCCCTCCGGCGCCTACGATAAGCGCATCGGATACCGCAAGGCCCGTTTCACGGACGGCACCCAATACCCCATCCACATCCGTATTGTACCCTACGGTCTCTTCCCCGCTTTTAACAACCAGGTTAACGGCGCCCGTCGCAAGCGAGTCGGGGCTTAGCCGGCTCACACGGGCAAAGGCGTCCTGTTTGAAAGGCGCGGTAACGTTGATGCCGTCGTATCCGGCCAAAAAACGCTCCCAGGCGGCGTCGAAGGCCGCTTCGTTGATGAGGTCATAAGGGTATCGGCCCCCATAGGCGGCCTCAAAGAGGCGGGGACTTAAAGACCCGGCGACGGGATGGCCGATGAGTGCGAATTTCATTTCCGGAAGAAGCTCTCGTGGATGTAGGAACAGAGGCCGCAAAGGGCCTGGGTTATCACCTGGGACTCATGGTTGAGGATGGCGAAGATCATACCCGTGCCGATGGGAATGCCCCAGATGCTCAGGAGCGCTCCGGTTACAACGCCATGATACGCGCCGAAGCCTCCCGGAACGGGAACCACGGAACTGATGCTGCCGGCAATCATCAGGAAGAAAGCGTCCGTGAGATTGAGCGTGGAGAAGGCGGGGATGTCGTGCAAGGCCCACACGATGCAGGCGCTCATAAGCCAGTAGATAATCCACACTACGGCCGTGTAAACGAAGAAGAGCCATACCTTCTTCATATGCATGAAGGAAACGAGCCCTTTGCCGATACCTTCCACGAAACTCCATATCTTTGCCCAGATACCGCCCCTGTCCCGAAGTTTCCAGGCCAGGTAAAGGAGGATACCCACCAGCGCCAGGACAGCGCCCAGGATCCACCAGAGGTTGCCGCCGCCCAGGCCGGAAAGGCTTTCCTGCAGGTATCCGCCGAAGCTGTCCCATTTGATGAGCAGCAGCACGGCGGCCATGCCTAAGGTAATGAAGGCATCCCAGGCACGTTCTATCAGCAAGGTGCCCAGAGCTTTGTCGAAGGTGAGCAGGCGCTTCCCGTCCTTGCCCAGGGCCGAATGCTTTACCACATAACCCAGCTTCACCACCTCCCCGGCGCGGGGAAGGGCCAGGTTCACCGCCATACAGATATTATAGGAATTGAAGGTTGTAACGCGGGAAGTGGACGGGTCAAAAGGGGTGAGCAGCATTCTCCAGCGGTTGCCCCGGATGAGGAACACCAGCGTACCCAGAACCATTGATGCCAGCACATATTCCCAGCGGCACAGGCGCAGGGCCTGGGCAAACTGTTCCCAATCTATGCTCCGGAGGCAGAAATACACCAGCACCACCGCCACGGCCCCCCAGAACAGGTATTGGAGGATATTCTTCGCTTTCTTGTCCATACAAGGGCAAAGATAGTGGAAAATCGGCAAAAAATAGCTACTTTTGTAAATAAACCCTTTCGCTATGAAATCCATTCTCGGCATCGGCAATGCCCTTACGGACATCCTGGCGGTCCTTCCGGACGACAGCCTCCTGCGCAGGTTCCATCTGCCCCTGGGCAGCATGCAGCACGTGGACATGGAAACCGGCGACCATATCTGGGAAGCCCTTAAGGAATACGGGGTAAAATACGTGCCCGGCGGCAGTGCAGCCAACACCATCACCTGTACGGCCATCTTCGGCATGGAATCCGGCTTCCTGGGAAAGATTGGAAACGACGACTTGGGAAATCTCTTCAAAAGCACCATGGAACAGTATGGTGTGCGGGCGCAGATGCTCTACGGGACCAAGTCCAGCGGCCGGTGCATGGTGTTCATCACGGGCGCCAATGCGGAGCGCACTTTCGCAGACTACATGGGGGCCACCCTGGAACTGGGCCCGGAGGACTTGGACCCTTCCTTCTTTGAAGGTTACGACTATTTCCATATCGAAGGCTATCTGGTCCAGAATCAGGAGCTCATCTCCAAGGCAGCCAAACTGGCCAAGGCCGCAGGCTGCATCATTTCCATAGACATGGCGTCCTATAATGTGGTGGAATCCAACGACGCTTTCTTCCACAACCTGGTGGAGAACTATGTGGACATTGTCTTCGCCAACGAGACGGAGGCCAAGGCCTTCACCAAGATGGAGCCGCGGGAAGCCATAGAGGAACTGGTAAAGTATTGCCAGATTGCCGTGGTTAAAGTGGGCAAGGAGGGTTCCATGGTCAAGAGCAAGGACGAATATCACTTCATAGAACCCTGGCCGGCAACGCCCATCGACGCAACCGGCGCCGGAGACACCTATGCGGCGGGTTTCCTCTATGCCCATTCGCTGGGCATGCCGCTCCGCGTGTGCGGGGAGATAGGGTCCATCATCGCCGCCAAGGTGGTGGAAGTGATTGGAACCAAGATAGATATTCCTCGCTGGAGGGCTGCCAAGGAAGAAATCCGCGCCCTCATCGCCGCCAATTCGCAGTAGCCATGGTAAAGGATCTTCTACGCCGATGGAGTTACCGGAAATCGGCCTCCAAGGAGCCCACGGGCCTGCTTTCCCTGAAAGCGGTGCAATCGGCCGTGGCGTTCATCAGCGTAGAGGAGCAGGACTTTGAGGCTTGCAAGAACGACATCCTGGCTTTTTACCGGACCCATGGCATCAAGGGCAGCGTCTTCTTCTTCGACTTCCGGAAAATCGAAAAAGGGGAAAGGCTCATTACCAGCATTGCCACAACGGTGCTGCGGAAAGACTTGAACTGGTATGGAAGGCCTTCCCAGGAAAAGACCCGCATCATGCTGGAAGGGGAGCCGGACCTGTTCATTTCCCTGCTGCCAGATAATACGTATCCGCTGGAGTACATGGCCCGCTGCTCCATGGCCCGCTTCAAAGTGGGCCGCCGGCAAATCCCGGACGGCGTCTTTGACCTGGTAGTAATGGATCCGGCCGATAAAGCCCTCTCCCAGAAGGAAGCCTTCGGGGAAATTGTAAAACTGCTTGAGACCGTAAAATGAAAAAGTACATCATAGTCTTCCTGATTTCGATGGTCCCGCTCATCGAGCTGCGCGGAGCCATCCCCTATGCCGTAGGTTTCGGCCTGCCCCTGGTGCCCTCTATAATCGTTTCCGTTATCGGGAACATGCTGCCGGTGCCGTTCATCTTCCTCTTTGCCCGCCGCATCCTGGAATGGGGAAAGGACAAAAAGTACATAGGCAAGTTCTTCTCCTGGTGCCTGGAGAAAGGCGAAAAGGGGGGCAAGAAACTGGAAGCCAAGGCCGGAGCCGGCCTGTATGTGGCGCTGCTGCTGTTCGTGGGCATTCCGCTGCCCGGAACGGGTGCCTGGACGGGTACCCTGGCCGCCAGCATCCTGGATATGGATTTCAAGAAGAGTGTCCTCTATGTGCTCCTGGGGGTGCTCCTGGCCGGCGCCATCATGCTGGCCGCCTCGCTGGCCGTCAAGTACGGCATCATCAGCGGCTGCTCTCTGCTGCAGTAGCTTATTGCCGCTGCCGGACGGCTTCAAACAGCAGGATGGAGGCGGAAACGGATACATTCAGGCTGTCCAGCCGGCCCAGCATGGGAATGCGGATATGGGCATCGGCCGCCTGTCGCCAGAGGGGCGTGAGCCCGGTGGATTCCGTACCCATCACGATGGCCGTACCCCGGCGCATATCCACATCGTAATACAGGCTGGAATCCTGCAGCTGCGCCGTAAGGATCTGGATGCCGCGTCCTTTCAAAAAGCCGATGGCCTCCTCGGAGGAAACGGCCACGGTGGGGACGGTGAAGACCGCGCCGATGGAGGCCCGGATCAGGTTGGGGTTGTAGAGGTCCGTGAGCGGGTCGCAGATGAACACGGCGTCGGCCCCGGCTGCATCGGCACTGCGGAGCACCGCGCCCAGGTTGCCCGGCTTCTCCACGGCTTCCAGCACCACGATGAGCGGATTCTCCGGAAGCTGCAGGTCCTCCAGCGAGAGAGATTTATACTCCACCTCGGCAATGATCCCTTCCGTGCTGTCCCGGTAGGCCACTTTCCGGTAAAGCTGCTCCGGAATCTCAATATAAAGAATCTCCTGGCCGGAGGGGCTGTTGTTTCCGGAGGCATCGGCCTTCTTTTTCGCCTCCGGAAACAACAGTCCTTCCGGCAGAATCTCTTTACAGAAAAAGATGGTTTTTATCCCGAAGCCTGCTTCCAGGCAGTGTTCCAGTTCCCTCCGGCCTTCCACCACAAAGAGGCCCTGTTCCCTCCGTGCCTTGGATTTTTCCTGCAAAAGCAGCAGATTCTTGATTTTTGGGTTCTGGGCCGATGTAATAATCTCTTTCTTCATGGATCGAGGGGGCTTAACAATTGCAAAAATACGAAAAAAAACCTAACTTCGCACGGATGAATATTCACGTATGAAGATTATAGACCCCGATGAAATAAAAGCCATCCGCCAAGGCGCCCGGGCCGGATTGCTTCTGTTCCTGGTGGCTCTCCTTACTTTGGAAGCCACGTCCATCACCCAGTATCTCTTTTCCAAGAAAGGAATGCAGGAAGAAGCCACCTTGCGTGCAAAGAGCCAGCTGGAAACCATCGAGATGCAAATCATGGATGTGGTGGACCAGGCCGAGGCAGCCGTGCGCAACAGCGTATGGATTGCCCAGTGGTGCCTGGATTCGCCGGACAGCCTGGTGCGCGTCACCCAGCGCATCCTCGCAGACAATCCCGTGGTTAAAGGGTCCACGGTGGCGTTGGTACCGGGGTATCTTAAGGAGCATACGCTTTTTGCGCCTTATACCACCGTCCTCGCGGATGGCAGTATGGAAAGCCTTTCGCTGGCTACGGAAGAATACGATTACCCCTCCCAGGAATGGTTTACCAAGCCCCTGGAGCTGGATGGAGGCTACTGGTCGGAACCTTATTTCGATGAAGGTGGCGGCAATATCCTCATGGTCACCTACTCCCTGCCGGTGAAAGACAGAAGCGGCCGTACGGCCGCCATCCTCACGGCCGATATTTCCCTGGACTGGCTTACGGAACTGGTAGGGAACGTGCACGTATATCCCACTGCCTTCAGCATGGTGGTAAGCCGGATGGGACAGATTATGGTATGCCCGGCCGAAACCCTGGTCATGCGCCGTACCGTGGCAGACGTGGCCGGCCGGATGGAGGACAGTACCAATCTCCGTGCCCTGAACCAGGCCATGCTCTCCGGGAAGAGCGGAACCATGTCCATCCGTTCCCAGGGAATGGTCCACCATGTTTTCTTCGCTCCGGTCTCCCGTACCGGCTGGTCCCTTTCCATCGTCATCCCCGACAAAGAGATTTTCGGCAATCTCGAGCGCATCGGCCGCTGGATTGGATTGCTTCAGCTGCTGGGATTGCTGATGATTGTCTTCATCCTGTACTATGTGTTCAAGAACCAGATCAAGTTCAACCGGCTCAACGAGCGCAAGGAACGGATGCAGAGCGAGCTGCATATCGCCCACAATATCCAGATGTCCATGATTCCCAAGATCTTCCCCGCCTTCCCGGAGCGGAACGACTTGGATATGGCCGCCCTGCTGGTTCCCGCCAAGGAGGTGGGCGGAGACCTGTACGATTTCTTTATCCGGAACGAACATCTGTTCTTCTGTGTGGGTGACGTGTCCGGAAAGGGCGTTCCGGCATCCCTGGTGATGGCGGTTACCCGCAGCCTGTTCCGTACGCTGGCGGGCCGGGAGAAAGGCCCCGTGGAGATTGTCACCCAGATGAACAACTCCATGTCGGACATGAACGAGAGCAATATGTTCGTAACCCTCTTCTGCGGCGTGCTGGACTTGAAGACCGGTGTCCTGGAGTACTGTAATGCCGGCCACAATTCCCCGCTCATCTTCACGGACAATATTGCCAAGCTGCCTGTGGAACCCAATCTGCCGCTGGGTATCGTGCAGGATTTCGCGTACAAGGGCCAAAGCATCACAATCGAACACGACAATGCCCTGTGCCTGTACACGGACGGCGTCACGGAGGCCGAGAACATCCATCACGAGCTATTCGGCGATGCGCGGCTGGAAGCCGTGCTGCACCAGCGCCGCTCGGCCATGGAGCACCTGGAGGCCATTAAGACCGCCGTTACGGAATTCGTGGGAGAAGCGCCGCAGAGCGACGACATCACCCTGCTGTTCATCCATTATCTGGGATAAAAAAAAGAGCCTCACGGGCTCTTTTTTTTAGAATTTCTCCGGACGCATCATCGGGAAGAACAACACATCCTGGATGCTTTCCTGGCCGGTCATAAACATGGTGAGGCGGTCTATGCCGATGCCGATGCCGCTGGTGGGCGGCATCCCGTATTCCAGGGCGCGGACAAAGTCGTAGTCTATGTACATGGCCTCGTCGTCGCCCTTGCTCTTGAGGGCCGCCTGCTCCTCGAAGCGTTCCAGCTGGTCCACTGGATCATTGAGCTCACTATAGGCATTGGCCAGTTCCTTGCCGTTGACAAACAGCTCGAAACGCTCTGTGAGGGTATCGTCGTATCGGCAGCGCTTGGTGAGCGGGGACATCTCCACGGGATAGTCTATGAGGAAGGTGGGCTGGATGAGGTTCTTCTCCACATATTCGCCCACGATGGCGTCGATGAGCTTTCCTACGCCCATCTCCGGAGACACCTCCACGTTCAGTTTCTTGCAGGTCTCCCTGAGCTGGGCTTCGTCCATCCCCTTCACATCCACGCCGGCGTATTCCTTGATGGCGTCCAGGATCCGGAGCCGGCGGAACGGCCCCTCGAAGGAAATCTCGCTGCCGCCGATGGTCTTCTTTACGCCGCCGGTAGCTTCGGCCACCCGCTGGAGCATCTTCTCCGTGAACTCCATCATCCACAGGTAGTCCTTGTAGGCGATGTACATTTCCACGCAGGTGAACTCCGGATTGTGGGTTTTGTCCATACCCTCGTTGCGGAAGTTCTTGGCAAACTCATACACGCCGGCAAAGCCGCCCACGATGAGGCGCTTGAGGTACAGCTCATTGGCAATGCGCATATACATATCCACGTCCAGGGCGTTGTGGTGCGTGATGAACGGACGGGCGGTGGCACCGCCGGGAATGGCCTGCAGGATGGGCGTTTCCACCTCCAGGCAGCCGGCCTCGTTGAAGCACTCTCGCATGGTGTTGATAATCTGCGTGCGCTTGAAGAAGACATCCTTCACCTGCGGGTTCACCACCAGGTCTACATAGCGCTGGCGGTAGCGGAGCTCCGGATCCTCGAAGCTGTCGTGTACGGTGCCGTCGGCATCCGTCTTCACGATGGGGAGCACGCGCAGGGACTTGCTCAGGACGGTAAGCTCCTTGGCGTGGACGGAGAGCTGGCCTGTCTGGGTGAAGAAGGCGAAGCCCTTGATACCCACGAAGTCGCCGATGTCCAGCAGCTTCTTGAACACGGTGTTGTAGAGGGTCTTGTCCTCTTCCGGGCAAATCTCGTCCCGCTTTACATAAACCTGGATGCGGCCGGCGTGGTCCTGCAGCTCCATGAAGGAGGCGGCGCCCATGATGCGGCGGCTCATGATGCGGCCGGCGATGCACACATCCTGGAAGTTGCCTTCTTCCGGTTTGAAGCCCTGGGCAATCTCTGCCGTAGTGGTGTTCACCGGATACATGGGGGCCGGGTACGGATTGATACCCAGTTCGCGAAGTTTTCCTAAAGACTCCCTTCTGCCGAGCTCCTGCTCGTTGAGTTCATAATATGCCATAATATACAGTTCTTTCTAAACGCAATTCACAAAGATAGCAAAAATCCGGGAAATAAAGTATGGTGTGATTGAAGGCTCTTCAAGTTGTTATGCACTAAAAGTCCTAATCCGGGCAAGACATATCCTCAATAATTTGCTGGGAATGTCTTAACTTTGCGGTGCTATGTTAGGACTGCTCATATCTTTTCTGCTCGTTCCTGCAGATACGGTGGTGCTGAAACCTGCCGTTACGGTGGCGGTCAAGCAGGAGAGGAAGCTGGATGACTTGCCTTCACCCTCAACTTTCATCGGCCGGAAAGAAATGGCGGAATATGGCGTTATTAATCCAAAATCGGCTGTAATGCCGGTTCCGCTCCTGCACCTTCCCGACTATGGCGCCTCCCTTACGTCCACCATTTATATGCGTGGCCTGGGCTCCCGGATGGACAATCCCGTCCTGGGACTGTATATGGACGATTTCCCCGTCCTGGATAAAAACGTCTATGATTTCGACTATCTGGATATGGCCTCGGTAACCCTTCTGCGAGGGCCCCAGGGCACTCTGTACGGACGCAATGCCATGTGCGGAGTGTTGTCGCTCCGCACCCTGGGGCCCGATGACGAAAAAGGTTTCCGGGCCTCGTTGGAGTATGGGTCGTCCAATGCCGTAAGAACCAGCGCTTCCTGGTATGGGAAACACCACGTTCTCAGTGCGGGCTTCCGCCATACCGACGGATATTTCACCAACAGCCATAAAAATGCCCTCTGCGACCCTTTCAACGGGGGGATGCTGCGTTGGAAGTGGGAAAAGGCGGTGACGGAAAACGTATATCTGAGCCACCTGCTGCAGGCCAGCCTGTCTTCCGAGGGCGGTTTTGCCTATGGCGCGTGGAAGGAAGGCGTCCAGCATCTGCCCGACTATAACGACGAGGCCGGATACAAGCGGCTGCTGGTGCTGGACGGCTTCAAGGCCCGTATCCGCCAGGAAAAGGTGGTCTTGGACGCGATGGTGTCGGCCCAGCTGCTCTGGGACGATATGAAGATGGATCAGGATTATACGCCCGCTTCCGTCTTTACGCTGGAACAGCGGCAGCTGAGCGGGGCGCTTACGGCCGAATTGATAGCCAGGCCTTCGAGGCAGATGGACCATTGGAAGCCGGTCACGGGTTTCTTCGGCTTTTTCAAGGGGAACCGTATGCTGGCTCCGGTCCATTTCAAGCGGGACGGCATCCAAAGCCTTATCCTGGGGAACGCCAACGCCAATATTCCGGACGATATCGGCTACTTGGACATTCCGGACGACAGTTTTCCCGTAAACAGCCGCTTCGGCATCCTCTCCTGGAATGCCGCCCTGTACCACGAGTCGGTGCTGCTAGCGGGGAACTGGCAGTTCACGCTGGGCGTCCGGCTGGACTATGAGGGGGCCTGGATGGCCTACGATTGCACATCGGCCCTTCATTATCAGTTCTTTCCCACGATGCAGGCACCCAAAGGTTACGAAGATTCGTACGAAGGCACGCTGGACCATCACTACTGGGAGCTGCTGCCCAAAGTGGCGGTGTTGTACGACGGATGGAGGAAGGTGAAACTGTTCGCCTCCCTGGCCAAAGGCTATCGGGCCGGCGGATTCAACACCCAGATTTTCTCCGACATCCTGCAGAACCGGATGATGAACGGACTGATGGCCGACCTGGGGGTGTACCTGGACCGTCCGGCCGTGTCGGTGGGGGCGGGTAACACGGAATACAAGCCGGAAGAGGCCTGGAACGTGGAGGCCGGTATCCGAATCCGTCCGCGCCGGTCTTTCCGGGCCGATGTCTCCGCCTTCGTGATAGATGCCGTGAATCAGCAGCTTACGGTATTCCCTCCGGGGCTTTCCACCGGAAGGATGATGACCAATGCCGGCCGCAGCCTGAGTTATGGCGTGGAGGCCGAGGCCGACTGGACGCCCGGCAAGTTCCATGGACATCTGTCATACGGCTGGAACCGTGCCCGGTTTACGGAATATTCCGACGGGAACAAGGACTACGCCGGGATGCGGATCCCTTACAGTCCGGAACATACGCTGTTCGTATCGGCCTCGTACAAGCTGGGAAAGGTGGAACTGGGCGCACATGTGCGAGGTGTGGGACCCATCGCCTGGAACGAGTCCAATACCCTGGAGGAGCCTTTCTATCTAACCCTGGGAGCCCAGGCAGTACTGTCCCTGGACCGGATGAGCCTTTACGTCCGCGGGGAGAACCTCACGGGTACCCGCTACCGTACTTTCTACTTCAAGTCCATGGGCAACGAATTCTTCCAGCTTTCCAAGCCCCGCCTGCTGACAATCGGCATACAAGTTAAAATCTAATCTTATGAAAACGCGCATTTTTGTCCTGGCAGCCCTGCTGCTCAGTCTGGTGTCCTGCAGAAAAGACCCTCTGGACGACGTTCAGCCCGGGCAGACCCTCTATAAGGGCACCGTATCCGTGGACTGGCGGGAAGGCACCCACGACAACGAGAACATCTATGTGGCTTTCCGCCCTTCGGAAGACGGGAAGAAGGCCGATATCGTAATCTACCGTATCAAGTTCGTCCCGGCCATGCCGGTAACCATCGATGTGACCATTCCGGATATCTCGGTATCGGGAAATACCTTTTCCTGTGACAATGTGGTTCCCTGGGCCCTGGGCGGGGCGTATCCCAAGTACACGGTTTACGGTCTGGAGGGCAGCATAACGGAGGAATCCCTTTCTTTCAGCCTCAAGTTCGGGGAATATCCCACCCGTTTTCACGGAACCGTGAACAAAGAATAGCCGCCGACCCTGTCTGATGGGGATTGTTTTTTGCGAATTTGGATTAAAAGCAATAACTTTATAGTCTCCTGGAGATTTACAGGAGTCTAACCCATAAATGACATGATCGATATCTTTTGCGTAAACGACGGAAAGCATTATCCGGTGGAGGAGGGCTATCAGGTTGCAGCCCTTGCTCCCGAAACGGTTACAGACCCCAAGAGCGGTAAAATCTATCCCGTGCTGGCGGCTTTGGTGGACCATAAGCTCAAATCGCTGGATTATCAGGTGTTTTCCCCGCATCAGGTAGAATTCATAGGGTACAACCATCCGGACGGAAAGCGCAGCTATCTCCGTTCCCTCAGCTTCCTGGCCCAGCGGGCCGCGAGGAACCTGTTCCCGGACAAGGTATTCAAGATCAACCATTCCCTGCCCAGCGGGATGTATTGCAAGTTCCGCGGCTGCCGCATAACGGACGAGGAAATCCTCCGGCTCCGGGAAGAGATGCGCCGCCTGGTATCGGCCGATATCCCTTTCGTCCAGGTGAGGATGGTGGCTTCCGATGCGGAGGAGCTGTACAAGGCGCAGAACCAGCCGCTCAAGGCAGAGCTACAGCATTCGCTGGGCCGGTATTCCTGCCGCGTGTACTGGCTGGACGGTGTTCCGGACACCTTCTATGGTCCGCTGGTCCCGTCCACGGGCTATCTGAAGGTCTTCGACCTGATGCCTTTCCATCACGGATTCTGCCTCCAGTATCCTTCCGACGAGGATATCACCCGCACCATCCCGCGCCAGAAGCAGATCAAACTCACCAATACCCTGAAAGACTACGGCTATTGGTGCAAGACCACCGGTATCGTGAGCGTGGGAGCCCTTAACCACAAGCTTCTGGAAGGCGGGGCCGTAGAACTTATCAACCTCTGCGAGGCCCGTCAGGAAAGGAAATATGCCGAGGTGGCCGATAAGATTTATGCCGAACGGGAACGCCTCCGCATCGTCTTCATAGCCGGTCCTTCTTCCAGCGGCAAAACCTCGTCGTCCCTGCGGGTAGCCCAGCAGCTGAAGGTGCTGGGAATGAATCCCAAGGTGATAGAGCTGGACAACTACTTCGTGTCGCGGGAGAGAACCCCGCTGGACGAAGACGGCAATTACGACTTCGAAGCCCTGGAGGCCATGGACCTGGAGCTTTTGGGACAGCACCTGAATGCGCTGCTCGCCGGGGAGGAGATAGAGATTCCCCGTTACGACTTCAAGCAGGGCCGGCCTTTCTTTGAGGGCAACAAGATGCGCCTGGAAGAGAACGACGTGCTGGTGATGGAAGGCATCCATGCCCTGGATCCCGCCATGGTGCCCTCGGTGGACCAGAGCCGCATTTACCGCGTCTATGCATCGGCCCTGACGTCCCTCAAACTGGACGAGAACTGCTGCATCTCCACCACGGACAACCGCCTGCTGCGCCGCATGGTACGGGATAACCGCGTGCGGGGCATCAGCCCGGAGGATACCCTTCTTCGCTGGCCTTCGGTGCGCCGGGGGGAGAACCGCTACATCTTCCCCTTCCAGGAAAATGCCGACGCCCAGTTCAACAGCGCCCTGCTGTACGAACTGCCCATGCTCAAATACTACGCAGAGCCGCTGCTGCTCCGGATCCGGCCGGATTCTGCGGCTTATGCCGATGCCTGCCGCCTCCTGAAGTTCCTGGGCTATATCGTGGCCCTGCAGCCTTCCGAGATAGCCGCCATCCCGCCCACCTCCATCATGCGGGAGTTCATCGGCGGACAAACCCTATAGGCATAGATGTCCGCAGAGTAGCCCGGCTATCCCAGCAGCGACTCCAATTCGGTAAAGGAATCTATGATATAATCGGCACCTGCCTCCAGAAGTTCGGGGCGGGTGCTGTTGCCATAGGTGACGCCGCAGGTACGGGCGCCGGCGCGGCTGCCCATGAGGATGTCCACGGGCATGTCGCCCACTACAAGTGCTTCGGAAGCAGGAACTTCCAGCGCCTCCAGCGTTTTAAGGACCGGCTCCGGATGCGGTTTGGCGTTCTGGACTTCGGTGACGCCGATAAAAAGGGAGAAAGGGGAAACAAGGTCCTTTTCTTCCAGCATCTGCACCATGGTGCGGGTGGTACGGGAAGAAGCTATGCTCAGCAGGTATCCTTTCTTTTTCAAGTTTTGCAGGGTTTCCTTCACCCCCGGGAACAACGCTACGGAGGAGGCGTCCCTGTCCTTGTCGAAGATGCGGCGATAGGTGGCCATGCAAAGCTCCGCCTCGGCATCCTGTATGCCCGGATACAGCTGCTGGAAGCAGCCTTTCAGGGGCAGGCCGATGGTGGCGGCGCACTCATCCGCCGGGCGAAGGGGAAGGCCCAGCTGGCGCATGGTCTTGTGCATGGTAGCTACGATATAGCCGCGCGTATCGGCCAGCGTCCCGTCAAAATCGAAGATTATCAGTTTCATAACACGTCCTTCAGATAAGGTCCGGTGACAGACGCGGGATTCTTAGCCAGTTCCTCGGGCGTTCCCTGGGCCACGATCCTGCCACCCCTCCGGCCTCCTTCCGGGCCCATATCCAGCAGATAGTCCACCGATTTGAGCACGTCCAGGTTATGCTCGATGATAATTACGGTGTTGCCGGCATCCACCAGGCGCTGCAGTACGTTTAGCAGCACTTTGATGTCTTCGAAGTGCAGGCCGGTGGTGGGCTCGTCCAGGATGTACAGGGTGTTGCCTGTGGAGGGACGGGACAGTTCCGCGGCCAGTTTCATGCGCTGGGATTCGCCGCCGGAAAGGGTTACGGCGCTTTGTCCCAAACGGATATAACCCAGACCCACGTCCACCATGGTCTTGAGTTTCACCGCAATCTTGGGGATGGGCTTGAAGAATTCGTAAGCCTCGGCAATGGACATTTCCAGCACGTCGTTGATGCTCTTGCCCTTGTATTTCACGGCCAGCACATCTTCGCGGTAGCGGGTGCCGCCGCACACTTCGCAGGGCACGTGCACGGAAGGCAGGAAATTCATCTCTATCACTTTGATTCCGGCGCCCTTGCACTCCTCACATCGGCCTCCCGGCACGTTGAAGGAGAACTTTCCGGCTTTGTAACCGCGCACCTTGGCGTCCGGCGTTTCCTCGAAGAGGGTGCGGATGTCGTTGAACACGGCCGTAAAGGTGGCGGGATTGGACCTGGGGGTGCGGCCGATGGGGCTCTGGTCAATCTCAATGAGCTTGTCTATGTGCTCTATCCCTTTCAGGGAATCGTACGGCAGGGGTTTTTCCTTGGAACGGTAGAACTTCTGCTTGAGGATGGGCATGAGCGTCTCGTTCACCAGGGAACTCTTGCCGCTGCCGGACAGGCCGGCTACGCCGATAAGGCAGCCCAGCGGGAAATCGGCATCTATCCGTTTGAGGTTGTTGCCCCTGGCTCCCCGGAGGGAGAGAAATTCCCCGTTTCCCTTCCGGCGCCTGGAAGGAACGGCTATGCTCTTATTGCCTTTCAGGTAATCCAGTGTCACGGATTCGCCCAGGATGGCGTGGGAGGCCGTATCGGCATCCATCTTCTTCCCTTTCAGCAGGGTCTCCAGGGGAGCGTTCAGGCAGATGCGTCCGCCCTGTTCGCCAGCGCCGGGGCCCACGTCCACCAGCCAGTCGGCACTGAGCATGGTCTCCGCGTCGTGTTCCACCACCATCACGGAGTTGCCTTCGTCGCGGAGGGTCTTCAGCGAGGCGATGAGCTTGCGGTTGTCCTTCTGATGCAGGCCGATGGAAGGTTCGTCCAGGATATACAGCACGTTTACCAGTTTGGAGCCGATCTGGGTGGCCAGGCGGATGCGCTGGCTTTCCCCGCCGGAGAGCGAACCGGTGGGACGGTCCAGCGAAAGGTAATCCAGGCCCACGTCCAGCATGAATTGGACGCGCTCCCGCAGTTCCTTAAGGATGTCCCGCGAAACGTTCTGCTCCCGCTGGTTGAAGCCTTCGGGGATTTTATCCAGCCACTGCCGGAGCTCCGACATTTCCATGGCGCTCACTTCCGGGATGGTCTTTCCGTCCACCCGGAAGCAGAGGGCTTCCCGGTTCAGGCGCGTCCCGTTGCAGACAGGGCAGGTTATGGTGTCTTCTATATGGTCTATGACTCCGCCCCAGGAAGCCATTTCCGACAGGCTTCCTTCTCCTACGCGGAAGAGGTCCTCGGAGCCGAAAACCAGCAGGCTGAGGGCTTCGTCCGGGAGGGCGGCCACCGGGTCGTACAGGCTGAAGTTGTATTTGCGGGCTATGGAACGGATAATGTCGAATTTGCGGTTCTCCCGCACTTTCCCCAGCGGGACTATGGCGCCATCGGCCACGGAGAGGCTCCGGTCCGGGATGATGCTGTCCATATTCACGTCCACGATGGTTCCCAGGCCCTTGCAGTGCGGGCAGTAGCCCTGCGGCGAATTGAAGGAGAAACTGTGCGGCTGCGGTTCCTGGAGGGAGAGGCCGCTGTCCGGGTCCACCAGGTGCTTGGAGAAATGTGCCAGCTTCTCGGTTTCCATATCCAGGACAGCCACGGAGCCCTTGCCGATATTAAGCGCCCGCGCCACGGAGTCCCGGATCCTTTTGTCGTCTCCAGCTTCCGGTTTCAGGCGGTCCACTACCAGTTCTATGAAGTGGGGCTTATAGCGGTCCAGCGCGGTAACGCTTTGCAGCTCAAATATTTCTCCGTCTATGCGAACATCGGTGTATCCCCGTTTCCGCATTTGGTCGAAGAGTTCCCTGTAATGACCCTTCCGGCCCCGGACCAGCGGAGCCAGGAGATAGCACTTGCGTCCGCTATATTGGGTCATAATAAGGTCCACGATCTGTTCGTCCGTGTAGCGGACCATTTCCTTGCCGGTTTCCGGCGAGAAGGCCCGCGAGCCTTTGGCATACAGCAGGCGAAGGAAGTCGTAGATTTCCGTGATGGTGCCCACCGTTGAACGGGGATTGTTCCCGGTGGTTTTCTGCTCAATGGCGATGATGGGGCTGAGTCCCTTGATCTCTTCCACTTCCGGCTTCTCCAGGATGCCCATGAAGTGCTTGGCATAAGTGGACAGGGTGTCCATGTAGCGGCGCTGTCCTTCGGCATAGATGGTATCAAAGGCCAGCGAACTCTTGCCGCTTCCGCTAAGCCCCGTAACCACCACGAATTCCCCGCGTGGAATATCCACATCAATGTTGTGCAGGTTGTTCGCCCGCGCCCCGCGTATCTGGATGTACTCCTTTTTTGCCATAGACTACAAAGATACGAAGAAAAACGGGATAATTCTTGCCGTGAATCCACAGATAATGCCTATTTTTGTAAAGCTAATAACGCAATTATGAGACTCCTTACTACATTCTTTTGTGCGGTGGCCTTCCTGGCGGCTGCCTGTGCGCCGAAGGACCCGCTGGTGGTCCGCACCCAAGACGGCCTGGTCAAAGGCATCGAACAAGAGGGCACGCTGGCCTTCATGGGCATCCCTTATGCCCGGGTGGAGCGTTTCATGCCCCCGCTTCCCGTAGAGAAATGGGATACCGTCATGGTGTGCGACCACTTTGGCCCGCAGGTGATGCAGGGGAATGGCAGGCGGGAAGTGCCGGAGAGCGTCATGTCGGAGAAGAACTCTTGTGTCCTCAATGTCTGGACAACGGACCTGAAAGCCCGTAAGCCCGTGATGCTGTGGATCCATGGCGGCGGCTTCGACTCGGGATCGGCCGCCGGCAACCCCGGTATGGGCCTGGCTAAACAGGATGTCGTTGTAGTGAGCCTCAACCATCGGCTTAACATCCTGGGCTTCCTGGACCTGTCCGCTTACGGGGAAAAATACAAGCACTCCGGTATGGTGGGCATGCTGGATATCGTGCAGGCCCTGGAGTGGATCCGGGACAATATCAAAGCCTTCGGCGGGGACCCGTCCAACGTGACCATCTTCGGAGAATCCGGCGGTGGCGGCAAGGTGGGAACCCTTATGTGCATGCCCGCCGCCAGGGGACTCTTCCACAAGGCCATCATCATGAGCGGTACCATCCTCAACGTGAATACAAAGGCTATGACGGAGGAGCTGGGCCAGGCCGTAGTGGAGCAGCTGGGCGGAGATGTGGAGAAACTCTCCGATGTCCCTTACTCAGACCTGGTGGCAGCCGGCCAGCGGGCCATGGCTGCCAGTATCGGCACCCGTTCTCCCGGAACGCCCATGATGTGGGGCTTCGGCCCGGCTCCGGACGGTGAAGTACTGCTCCAACAGCCCTTCCAGCCGGATTTCGCAGAGATTTCCTCGGATGTGCCGCTGATGATCGGTACCACCTTCAATGAGCTCCAGCGCCGCGTCTATGGCACGCCGATGACGCTGGACGAAGCCAGGGAGCGGCTAAGGCCCACCTTCGGCGACAGGGTGGACGAGTATATTGCCGCCTTTGCCCAGGCCTGGCCCAACTACACGCCGCAGGACCTTCTGTCCATCGACATGATGTTCCGTCCCAAGACCCTCATTACGGCCGATGCGGTGGCCACTGCCCGCAAGGCACCCACCTGGATGTATATGTTCACCTGGAAATCCCCGGCCGACCAGGGCTCCGTGCACGGCTACGAATTGAACTTCTGCTTCAATACGCCTAACCTGCATGGCCGGGTGCTTCCGGAGCCTTCCCAGGCCGACTGGCAGCTGGCGCAGAACATGAGCCGCAGCTGGGCCAACTTTGCCATCACGGGCAATCCCAACGTAGAAGGGCTGCCGGAGTGGCAGCCCTACACTCCGGAAAACGGAGAATGCTTTATCTTCGATTACGAGTGCAGCGTCCGCCGCAACTTCGACCGCCCGCTGCAGGCCCTCCTGAACGAGTGCTGCTTCCGCCAGCTGGACGAATTCCGCCGAACCCACTGATCTGCTTTGCCGCGAATCCACAAAATCGGCCCTGTGCCGCCCTCCAGCTGGATTCGCGGCAAGGAAATCGGCCTTTTCGGCCTAAAACATTGCCGCCAGTACACACAGAATGCACTGGCGGCCCGTTTTTGTGGATTCGCGGCAAAGAGGCTATCGATTCCCCTTTGCCCGATTGTGCGTCTTGCACAACATCTGGCAGTTTGATATGTCTGTCGCGCCACCCTTGCTCCATGCGGTAACGTGGTCGGCATCCATATCCTTCAGGTCCCAGATTTTGGTGTGATTGGCATCGTGGCCGATGGCGCATAGCGGGCAGTTGGATTCACCCTTCTCTTTGGCGGCCGCGGTCTGCTGCGCATACACTGCCTTTTTTGTGGGCTCGTCGAACACGCGGACGTTGAGCAGTTTCGTGTTCTGGCAGCCATCCAGAATGTATTCGAAGATGCCCTTTTTCTCCTTTACATAGAAACTCTCGTATAGTTCGCGTACTGTGGCGGCCACTTCTTCCGGGTTGTATGCCGTTTTGTGGAAACGTTCATAGAGTTCGCCCCACTTTAAGCCACACATTTCCTTCTCCGGCGTGAGGTCAAATACTGAGGTAATCCAGTCGATGACGGAGGTAAAGTAGGCCTTGAGTTCGGTGATATCGTCATCGTAGCGATGCGCAGCCATATACTCTTCCACATTCCCCTTGCTCACCCAGTCCAGCGCCGCGGCCAGGTAGTCCTGACGTTTGGCGGTACCCGGAATGAAATAACTCCATTTGTTGATATTGGTGTTGTTGGAGTTGCTGAATTCTTCCTTGGCTTTGGTTACGAACGGACCGGAATAGACGGCATTTAGCGTTTCCTGATTATTGAGCGGGATGCCCACGATGTTGATGGTGCGGAACCAGTCCTTGATTTCCTTTTCCGTGCCCTCGCAGACGTAGATGAGCAGTTTGGTATTCAGGAACTTCTCCTGCTCGTCCGGGTTAAGCGCACTGAAATACCACGGTCGGCCGTCGGCATCAATCCAGGCGAACTTTTCGGTTATGAAGCGCCCCAGTGAAGTGATGCGCTGCTGGCCATCCAGGACTTCGTATCGATCTTCGCCCGCTTTGGAGAAGTAGATGAGCCCCAGCGGATAACCGTTCCGGACAGACTGGATCACGTCCACCTCCTTCTTGCCGCCGTTTTCGGCATACAGGTAGTGGCGCTGGAACTCCGGCTGGATGGTCAGTTTTCCAGAAAGGCCATACAGGCCCTTGCCTTCGTATTCGTTGTACTGGAACCCCTTGCAAATATCGCCGATGGACCAGTCGGTTACAAGTCGTGCTATCATATTCTGTTTGTTTGCGACTGGCAGGCATCGGCTTCGGGCCGGTACGCGCTTTCAGCGCTATCCCTCCCACTGTCCCTTCGGGCCAGCGGGCCCCTCCCGTTCACGAAGCCACGGGCGGCTACGCCGTCCGAAGCCGATGCCTGCCAGCCTGTTTCATTGTTTCTTGCGGATGAGTATTCTAAAATAACAGGTTTCTGGTATGCCGTTTTGGTTTATGAAATATGGATTCTGAACGCGCCAAGTCCTATCTTGTTTCTTATACCTTTCAGCATCAGCTGCTGCCGGAGGCGTGAAAAAATAGCACTCTTTCTCTGCCCAATCGATATCTCCAGTTCTCCAAATAATCTCAAACTGCTCTGGGCAGTATTTATCCAGGAATGTCAGCGGAACACCCATTATGCCATCATAATCTGACGGGATAGCATCAATTGCTGGAATATCCAATGCGTCATAGTTGCTGTACTTTCTGTAGCCGTTCTCTTTCAACTCTTTATGCTTCCCGTATCGAATATTGTCTTTCATAGTCATGAGCGATAAAGGAGTATGGCGCCGACCATGGTCGATATTTGTGAACCAACAAGAATTGCCAAGGCGAGTAAAATTCCCAACATAACCCATCTTCTCGGCTTTCAGTTTGTCTTTGATATCAACCTCTACGCCATCAGGTACACCGAAAACCATATCAGACCCAAATCCGGTAACCCCTAACCAGCAAAGATCACTCTTGACAAGAGGGAAAAACTCACGATAGGTAATAGCATTCTGATTCCCAATGATTAAAAACTGTTTCTTGGATTTAATCAGCCAAAGCATGAACTCCCTGAACAAACTGAATGGCGGGTTGGTGACGATGATGTCGGATTGGTCGCGGAGGGCGCAGACCTCCGGACTTCGGAAATCCCCATCACCCTCCAGGTAATGCCATTCCAGATCGTCGATGTCAATGCGGCCGCTACCGTTGGTGTCGCGGGTTAGTTCGAAGATTTTTCCCTTGATGCGGGTTTTGTCGGCATCAAACCAGGGACTGCCCGTTTCGAAGAGGGTGGGCTCGTAGTCTTTGTACTTCTTGCTTTCTACGGCAAACGAAGTGCTGATGAGCCGTTTCAGACCCAGCCTCTCGAAGTTCTGGGCAAAGAATCTGGTGAAATTGCTCCACTCCGGATCATCGCACGGCAAAAGCACCGTCTTGTCACGGAAAGTGTCCGGGTTGTACTCCAGGTATGCGTTAACCTCCTTTTGGATATCGGCATACTGGGTGTAGAACTCGTCGTTCTTGGCAGCCTTAGCGGCGCCAAGATTCGTGTTGTTGGCCATAAGCTGCGCTTCTTATGGCATCTGCGACTTATCCTTGACTCAGGCGCTCCAGGGCACAAAAAAGGCATGGACTTTCGAATATCCATGCCAGCGGCCCTAGGAAAGCCTTGTCAACAGATAAGTCCAGTCCACGCCAAAGCGCAGACATTTACTGACTCATCCGGGTTGACTGTTGAAATTTCCTAGGTTTCTGGCAACCGAATAGGTAGCAAATGCTAAAATATGTATGTGTGAATCCCGGAGGATTACTCTGCAAAGCTACTAATTTTTCCTTAGAACCCGATAACCCAAAACAATGAAATCGTAAGAAACAGATAAAAAATCGGTTGAAACAGCTAAAGTTATCAACACCCCGTTGCATATAAACCGGGTACGTTCTATCTTTCGGCCATGAAAGAATCGTATCATATTTGCTTTACATCTCACGACGAGGTTATGTTCCGCGACGAGGAAGACCATGGAATGTTCATCAACCTTATGGCCCTGCGAGGATTTGCCTTGGATACGGAACTGATTGTAGATGCCGAGATGTCTACACATGCTCACCTCAATGTCTTCACAAATGATCCGATGCGTTATAGCAGTCAACTCCGGATGTGCTATACCAAATATGTCAATAAAAAATACAGCAGGAAAGGAAGGTTTGGGGAAAAGTACACTTTTGTTTTGAAAGTGGATGGCTTCAATCATCAGATGGTCCTGCAAAACTATGTGCTCAGGAACGGCTTGCATCACGGAGCGGCTGCTACGGCATTCGGATATCCTTTCTGCACCGCCAGGGAACTGTTCGCAGAGGATATCGGCCTGAAAAAAGAAATTGCTGTTCCTATGAGCCGGGCCGATATAACCTCCTTCCTTCCCCGCCGGGCAGAGTTTCCGGATGAGTACCAGATGAATGCGCAAGGAGTTTTTGTCCGGAGCAGCTTCATGGAAATCCGTCGGGCCGAGCAGTTCTATGTCACACCCCGGAATTATCTTTACCAGATGAACCGCCTTACGGATGACAGTTGGCAGGCCGAACAAAAGAAAGATGCTACTGGAAAGCCCATCACCCTTGCCGATATAGAACCAGTAGACGAACGCTCCATCGCCCAGATGCTAAATAATGAGAATGGTCGTAATTTCAGCAGGACACGTCTGCAAGATTTGGATGTATGCCGTTTGATTGATAAGACTATACTGCCCTCTTATGGCGTTACTTCGGTTTATCAGCTTACAGCTACGCAGAAGCAGCGCATCGCACGCACTTTGAACTATGAATTCCATTTGCCGGAGCATCAGATTCGCCGATGCCTGGTGCTGGGGTAAGTGTCTGCTTTGCCGCGAATCCACCGATTCGCCATTCTACGGCCCTCCAGCTGGATTCGCGGCAAGGAAATCGGCCTTTTCGGCCTAAAACATTGCCGCCAGTACACTCAGAATGCACTGGCGGCCCGTTTTTGTGGATTCGCGGCAACAAGCGGCGGCAGATGGCCTACAGCGCCGCCAGGTTGCGGGCGTTGTGGATGTCTTTGGCTTCGGCGGTGTAGAGATAATCCAGCAGGGGGGCATAGTGTTCTTCCACCTTGCCGCGGACTATCTTCATGGTGGAGTTCATCATCTTGTTGGCGATGGTGAATTCCTGGTCGCAGATGCCGATGGCCGACGGCAGCCAGCGCTCCGGGAACATACCTTCGTGCCTGCCGCCTTTCTTGTACGAATCCGCATCGGCCTGGATGAGGTCCAGCATGTAGCGTTTGCCCTCCTCCGTGGCAGGGTCCAGTCCCTTCTTCTGGCAGGCGTCCGCAAGGGCGGCCTTGTCCGGGACCACCAGGGCCACGCAGAACGGCTTCTGGTCGTTGTGCAGGACGCAGGCAGCCACCCACTTGGAGCTTTCCGTAAGGTTGTCCTCGTATCCTTCCGGGGAATACTTTTCTCCGTCGGAGGAGATGAGGAGGCTCTTGAATCGGCCCACCACATACAGGAATTCCGGGTCTTCCGGGCAGATGTAGCCCATGTCGCCGGTGTGCAGCCAGCCGTCTATGATGGTATCGGCCGTGGCCTTGGGATTCTTCCAGTAGCCGGCCATCACGTTCTCTCCCCGGATCACAATCTCTCCGCGGGTGCCGTGGGGAACTTCCTTGCCTTCGGCGTCCTGGATTACGCAGTCCATGGGCTTGACCAGGCGTCCGGAGGAGCCGAAACGGGCATGGCCTTCCGAATTGGCGCAGATGATGGGCGTAGCTTCCGTGAGGCCGTAACCCTGGAACATGGGCATGCCCACGGCGCAGAAGAAACGCTGCAGCTCGATGTCCAGCAGGGCACCGCCGCCTACGAAGAAGCGCATCCTTCCGCCGAAACTCTCCCGGACCTTGGAGAAGATAATCTTGTCGAACAGGGCTACGAGGGGCTTTCTCCAGAAAGTGCCGCCGGTTCCCCGGTTGTAGTATTCCTTGTTGTACTTGATGGCGTTGTTGAGGGCGAAGTAGAAGAGTTTCTCCGTGAAGCCGCCCTTCTTCTTGATGCCGCTTTCAATGTTCTTCTTGAAGTTGCGGGCCAGAGCCGGCACGGACAGCATCACATGCGGACGGGTTTCCGCAATGGCCACGGGAATGTTGCGCAGGGTGGCCATGGCATTCTTGCCGATGGGGACAAAGCCGATGGAGCCGCCGTAGATCATCATGGTATACATGCCCGCCACATGAGCAAAGCAGTGGTCCAGCGGCAGGATGATGAGCATGACGGCCTTTTCGTGGATGCTGATGACGGAACTGCCCTGCTCCACATTGGCCGTATAGTTCCGGTGGGTGAGGAGGATGCCCTTGGGATCCGCCGTGGTGCCGGAAGTATAGGAAATGTTGGCATAATCGTCCGGGCCGATGCTCCGGAAACGGGCTTCGAATTCGGCCCGGTGGGCGTTGAGGAATTCGTCGCCCATCTTCTGGATCTCACTCATCCGGATTTCCCTGGCTTCCAGCTTATCATAGTCGAAAGCCGTGTCGTCAAAGACGATAACCTTCTCTACATTGGGACATTCCGGGAGGATGGCGCGGATCTTGGGCAGATGGTTGCCGGATACCAGGATCCACTTGGAGTCTGAATGGTTGATGCGGAACACCAGGTCTTTCCCTTCTCCCAGATTTACGGAGAGGGGAACGTCCGTTGCGCCTGCATACATGGCACCCAGCTCTGCCAGGATCCACATGGCGCGGCTTTCCGAGAGCAAGGCGATCTTGTCCCCCTTCTTGAGCCCCAGCGACATGAGGCCGGCGCCGATGCGGTATGCCTCCAGGCGGGTCTGCTCCTGCGTGATTTCCTTCCATTCCCCGTCTACCTTTTCCCGGAGATAGACATAGCTGGCATATTTCCTTGAATACTTTTCAACGAAATCTATGATGGTGGGTCTTTCCATGATGAAGTGTTTATTGTTCCGAAGGGAACAGTCCGTACAGTTCCGCGTCTATCTTGTCCGTGATATACTGGAAGTCTTCCGGCTTGTTCTCGAATTTGATGTTGTCCACGTCCACGATGAGCAGGCGGGACTTATAGTTCTGGATCCAGTCTTCGTAACGCTGGTTGAGTCCGGTGATATAGTCTATGCGGATGGAGCGCTCATACTCACGGCCGCGCTTCTGGATCTGGGCGATGAGGTTGGGGATGCTGGAACGCAGGTAGATCATCAGGTCCGGCGGGTTCACCAGCGACATCATGAGGTCGAACAGGTCGCTGTAATTCTCGAAATCCCGGGTGGACATGAGCCCCATGGCGTGGAGGTTGGGCGCAAAGATGCGGGCATCCTCATAGATGGTGCGGTCCTGGATAATCACTTCCTTGTGCTTGGAGATCTCCACCACATCCTGGAAACGCTTGTTCAGGAAGTAGATCTGGAGGTTGAAACTCCAGCGTTCCATGTCTTCATAGAAGTCGGCCAGATAGGGATTGAAATCCACCGATTCAAACTTGGGCGTCCAGCCGTAATGCGCTGCGAGCATCTTGGTGAGCGTGGTCTTTCCACTGCCGATGTTTCCTGCAATAGCTATGTGCATAATATCTGAGTTTTATTATTTATCTAAAACAGTCCGTACAATTCTGCGTCTATGCGGTCCGTGATGGAAGCGAAGTCTTCCGGCCGGTTGAGGAAGTCCAGGTTGTCGGCCTCTATGACGATGAGCTTTCCCTTGTACTCCGAAATCCATTTTTCGTACCGTTCGTTGAGGCCGGAGAGGTATTCGATGGAGATGGTTTGTTCATAGTCCCTTCCGCGCTTCTGGATTTGGGAAACCAGGTGGGGGATGCTGCTTTTGAGATAGATCATCAGGTCCGGCTCATGCACCACTTCCATCATCACGTTGTATGTGTCCATGTACGTGTTATAATCCCTTTCCGACAGGTTCCCCTGGGCATAGTTGTTGGCCACGAAGATGTGTACCCCCTCGAACAGGGTGCGGTCCTGGATAATGACCTCCTTGGATTTGGAGATTTCCAGGACATCGTGCAGGCGCTGCTGGAGGAAATACATCTCCAGGGCGAAGGACCAGCGTTTTATATCTTTGTAATAGTCGGCCAGATAGGGGTTGTAGGTGACGGACTCGAACTTGGGCGTCCAGCCATAATGGCGGGCCAGAAGGGTTGTAAGCGTGGTTTTTCCGCTGCCGATATTTCCTGCGATGCCGATGTGCATGTAATGCGTGGTTGTTGTCTTACAAAGTTGGCAAAATTATCGTAAATTTGCAATCGAATTTGACAAGGACTTATGCTGCATACCCGCATTTTTCAATTCAATCCGCTGGAGACCAATTGCGTGGTTCTCTGGGCCGATGAAAACCCCGCCTGCATAGTGGCGGATCCCGGCATGTCTTCGCCCGACGGCGTGGCGCGGCTCACCGGATTCCTGAAGGAAAAAGGCCTCACCCCGGAAGCCATCCTGCTCACGCACGGGCATTTTGACCATGTGTGGGGCGTGATGCGCCTGCTGGAACTATACCCGGTTCCCGTGTACATGCATCCGGCCGATAAGGATATCATGTCCCAGATCACAGGCGGCTTCCGGGGGATGGAAAAGGGCTTCGAGTTCCTTAAGAGCCGCTTTTCCACCCGCGACCTGCAGGACGGGGATGAGCTGTCCCTCGCCGGAATCGGCCTCAAGGTGCTGCATACCCCCGGCCATTCTCCCGGCAGCGTGTGCTTTTATGTGAAGGAGGATAATCTGCTGCTAAGCGGGGATACGCTTTTTGCCGGCAGTATCGGCCGCACAGACCTGGCGGGAGGGGATTATGACACCCTGATGGATTCCCTCCTCAAGAAGGTGATGGTCCTTCCCGGAGAGACGGACGTAATCCCCGGTCACGGCCAGCCCACTTCCATCGCCCGCGAAGCCCAGGCCAATCCCTTCCTCCAGCCCTTCAACGAGCCCGACGCCGACTGGACCCAGGACGGCATCCCCATCCAGGGCATTTAGTTTATTGCACGTATGCTTATTACCCTTACTGGCTTCATGGGAAGCGGAAAGACAACGGTGGGGCGCATTGTGGCCGATGCGCTCCTGTGTCCGTTCCTGGACTTGGATGAGATCATTGTGAAAAAGGCCGGGAGGAGCATTCCGGAAATCTTCGGGGCCGAAGGTGAAGACGGATTCCGCCGCCTGGAAAAGCAGGCCCTGCAAAAGACCGTGGCCAAATATGCCGAATCCACCGTGGTCCTGGCCCTGGGCGGGGGCACCGTCACCATCCCGGGTGCGGTGGAACTGCTTCAGCAAAAGACCCTCTGCATCTATCTGCAGGCCCCGCTGGAGACGCTTCAGGCGCGCCTGGAAGGCCAGAAAGCCGGCCGTCCCCTGGCCGGCGAGGGCCTGGCGGAGCGCTTATCGGCCCGGGAGCCCTTATACCAAAAAGCCGCCCATGTGGTTCTTGACACGGACGGACTCACGGCCCAGGAAGTGGCCGATGAAATTATAATCGACTGCCTCTAAATAACGTCTTCCCGCTCCCGCACATCCTTGAGGCGGAGCTGGATGGTGGATGAGCCGCGGTAGAAGTTCTCCACGATGGAGTAGCAGATATCGATGGGGTTTCCCGCTTTGATGTACTCGTAATAATCGGACATGTTGAAGCCGATGGCCGCAATCTGGCGGTATGGCTGGCTCTCCTGCATGAGGTCCAGCTTGAGATGCACGCCGCCGGCGCCCACCTTGCGGCCGTTCCCGGCGTCATAAACGTCCTCCGTAAGGAAAACCGGATTGCTGTTGCCGGGGCCGAAGGGCTGGAACTGCTTGAGGATGCGGGTGAATTTGGGCGTAATCTGCGAGAAATCCAGCCGGGCGTCTATCTCCACAACCGGGGTAAGTTCCTCCCGGGTGATATTGCCGGAAACGAACTTGTTCATCCGCTTGCAGAACTCTTCCAGATTGTCTTCCTTCATGGTGAGGCCTGCCGCATACACATGCCCGCCGAAATTCTCCAAAAGGTCTGCACAGCTTTCGATGGAGGCGTATAGGTCGAATCCGGAAACGCTTCTGGCACTGCCGGTTACAAAGCCGTTGCTCTTGGTGAGCACCACCGTGGGCTTGTAGTAGGCCTCCACCAGACGGGAAGCCACGATACCCACCACACCCTTGTTCCAGGTGGGATTATAGACGATGGTGACATTCTCCGTTTCCAGCGCCTCCCCGTTCCGGACCATCTCCAGGGCTTCCTGGGTTATCTCCCGGTCTATGGACTTCCGCTCGTTGTTGCTGTCGTTGATCTGTTCGCCAATCCGGAAGGCCGTCTGGTCGTCCGTGGCTGTGAGCAGTTCCACCGCCAGGCGTCCGCTTTCCATACGGCCGGCCGCGTTGATACGGGGGCCGATCTTGAAAACTATATCGTCTATGTTGATGTGTCCGGGTTCCAGCTTGGCCAGGTTGATCATGGCCAGGAGGCCCTTCCGGGGATTCTCGTTAAGGCGTTTGAGGCCGTAATGGGCCAGGATGCGGTTCTCTCCCGTCATGGACACCAGGTCCGATGCGATGGATACCACCTGCAGGTCCAGCAGCGGATCCAGCAGTTCCGGATCCAAGTCGTATTTCTTCACATAGCCCTGCACCAGCTTGAAGCCCACCCCGCAGCCGCAAAGGTCGTCGAAAGGATAATGGCAGTCTTCCCGCTTGGGGTCCAGCACCGCCACGGCACCGGGAAGTTCATCCTCCGGCAGGTGGTGGTCGCAGATAATCACTTCGATTCCCTTGGCCCGGGCATACTCCACCTTGTCGATGGCCTTGATGCCGCAGTCCAGGGTGATGACGAGGTTCACCCCGTTGTCGCCGGCCCAGTCCAGGCCTTTGTAGGAAAGGCCGTAGCCTTCGTCGTAACGGTCCGGAATATAGAAGTCCACTTTCTGGGTGAAGCGGCGGATGAAGGAATACACCAGCGCCACGGCGGTGGTGCCGTCCACATCGTAGTCTCCGTAAACCAGGATTTTTTCTCCGCCTGCGATGGCTTCATGCACGCGCTCCACGGCCTTGTCCATATCGGCCATCAAAAACGGGTCGTGCAAATCTTCCAGGCGGGGGCGGAAGAAGCTGCGGGCATCCTCAAACGTGCATACACCGCGCTGGACAAGCAGATTGGCCAGAACCCGGTCTATCCCAAGTTCCGCTGCCAGCTGCGCCGCGGTTTCCTCGTCCGCAACTGTCTTTACAGTCCATTGTCGTTCGGAAATGCCCATAATCGTACAAAGTTAATAATAATGGGCCGAAAAAACAATAGCTCTAGAATAAGGTAGGTTCCCAGTCGGAGAAGTCCACAACGGGGGCGTCACCTTCATCTTTGGACGGGGCGGCAGGGGTGTCTCCCTCTTCCGCCACAGGGGCGTCGTCCGGGAAGTCCTCGTCAATTTCCACGTCCATCGGCTCCGGGTTCCCGGCCGGTTCCATGTCGTCTTCCGGCTTGTGCAGGGGTTCTCCGAAGGCTACGGACTTGAGGTCGTACGGGGAGCATTTCTTGCCCTTGGCGGCGAAGCCTTTCTTGGCGATAAACTCCTCGGCATCAAGGATTTCCTCTTCCCGATGCTGGAACTTGCCGCCGAAGGTGAGGATTACCTGCGGGTGCAGGTCGTCCGACAGGTCCACCAACTTGGAACCGCGGGTATCGGCAATGAACAGCTGCGGCGTATTGTTGCTTTCCGGGAAGCTGAAGCGCTTGATATAGTACGCTTTGGCGGCGTTGTCCCAATACAGGACGGTGTACACCCGGCCCGGGTTCCACTTCTCTATCCGCACCACGTCTCCCTGGTACTTGTTCACCAGGTCGTAGGTGGTGGTGTAGAAGGAACCGTCGGCGAAGATGGCCAGCACGCGGTCCTGACCGGAGAACTTGCCCAGGTGGTCTCCCCGGCCGTCCTCGTTCAGGCGCTGGATGTCCGGATCGTACCAGATATCCTTGCCTTCCAGGGTGGTTACGCCCTTGGATTTGAGCTGGATGCGGGCTATGGCATTCTTGGTTACCAGATTGCCCCTGGAGGCGCGTCCCTTGATGGAGAGCGTAGCGAAATCCCACTCCAGCGAGGTCTTCTTGAGCCCCTTCCTGGGCCGCAGCGAAACGCGGACGGTCTCCGCCTCTCCGTTATGGTTCACCGTGAACCAGAGGATCTTGGAGCCATCGGCCCCGGTGGTGATGTCGTATTCCTTGTCGCGCGTGACGGAGGTGATGGCAAAGCGCTTGGCATAATGGGCCGGGCCCTTGCCCTCGCGGTATATCACGTTGTAGATGGTGCGTTCGTCGTTGCGGACAAAGACGCCGGCATAGAGGAGGTCCTTGCCGAAGAAGGCCTTGTCACTCACCTTGGTAACACGGAACTTGCCGTCCCGGCCGATGACGATAATCTCGCTCAGGTCCGAACATTCGCTGATGAATTCCCCGCCGTCGTCCCTCTTGAGGCCGATGCCCACGAAACCTTCCGCCAGGTTGGCGTAAAGTTTGGCGTTGTTGGATACCACCTTGGTGACGGTGATGTTCTCCAGGGAGGAAATTTCCGTGAGCCGGGGCCAGTCTTTCCCGTACTTCTTCTTGAGGCCCTTGAACCACTCGATGGTGAAGTCCGTCATGTGGGCCAGCTTGTCCTTCACGTCCTTGATCTGGTCCTCGATGGCGTAGATCTTCTCGTCCAGGGCCTTGGTGTCGAACTTGGAAATCTTGCGAACGGGTTTCTCCACCAGCTTCAGGATGTCTTCCATCACGATGGGCCGATGCAGGAGGTCCTGGTACTGAAGCATCTGGTTGAGGATGTCGTCCAACTGCTCCTCCCAGCTCATCTGGTTCTGTTCCAACACCTTGTAGATGCGGTTCTCGAAGAAGATGCGCTCCAGGGAACTGTAATGCCAATCATTCTCCAGTTCACCCAGTTTCACCTGCAGTTCCGCCTCCAGGATGTCCCGGGTGTGCCAGGTGTCGTACTCCAGGATCTCGTTCACGGACAGGAAAACGGGCTTGTTGTCCCGGATAACGCAGGCGTTGGGGGCAATCTTTGTCTCGCATTCCGTGAAGGCGTACAGGGCGTCTATGGTCTTGTCCGGGGAGACATCGGAGGGAAGATGGATGATGATCTCCACCTTGTCGGTGGTCATGTCGTCTATCTTCTTGATGTTGATCTTCTTCTTGTCCTTGGCCTTGATGATGCTGTCGATAATGGCCTGGGAGGTCTTTCCGTAGGGGATTTCCGTGATGGTGACGGTGGACTTGTCCACCTTGTTGATGCGGGCGCGCACCTTTACCATGCCGCCCCTGCGGCCCTGGTTGTATTTAGAACAGTCGGCAATGCCGCCGGTGGGGAAGTCCGGAAGGATTTCGAAGGGTTCCCCGCGCAGGATGGCTATGGAGGCGTCTATGAGTTCGTTGAAGTTGTGCGGCAGGATTTTGGAACTGAGACCGGCGGCGATGCCCTCGGTACCCTGGGCCAGCAGCAGCGGGAAGCGCACGGGAAGCTCCGTGGGTTCCTGGTTGCGGCCATCATAGGAAGTCATCCAGGGGGTTACCTTGGGGTCGAAGACCACTTCCTTGGCAAACTTGGAAAGCCGGGCCTCGATGTAACGCGGTGCGGCGTTGGAGTCGCCGGTGAGGATGTTGCCCCAGTTTCCCTGGCAGTCGATAAGAAGCCCTTTCTGGCCCAGCGTGACCAGGGCGCCCAGGATGGAGGCGT
>JAEEQF010000010.1 GCA_016285175.1 Bacteroidales bacterium | reverse complement strand
AAAATACGGACTGGACGTTACCATGGCCAAGGCCCTGCTGTCCCTGTTCGGCACCAAGCCCAAGATGGTGCTGCTGGGTTTCCTGCTGGTGATAGCCATCTTCTCCATGTTCATGTCCAACACGGCCACCGCCGCCATGATGCTGGCCTTCCTGGTTCCGGTGCTTTCCAAGCTTCCGGCCGATGACAAGGGAAAGATAGGCCTGGCGCTGTCCATCCCCGTAGCCGCCAACCTGGGCGGTATCGGCACCCCTATCGGCACGCCTCCCAATGCTACCGCGGTGAAGTTCCTCTCGGAAGCCGGTTTTGACGTCAGCTTCGGCGAGTGGTCCATCCGCATGATCCCTTACGTGCTTATCATGATCTTCATTGCCTGGCTGGTGCTACAGCTCTTCTTCCCCTTCAAGTCGGAGAAGATTGTACTGGAGATCCCGGAGAACACCCGCAAGAAAGACTGGAGGACCACTGTGGTGTGGTGCACCTTCATCGGCACCATCCTCCTGTGGGCTACGGAGCAGTGGACCGGCATCAACTCCAACGTAGTTGCCCTCATTCCGCTGGGCGTGCTCACCGCAACCGGTATTTTCAATAAGGAAGACATCAAGGAAATCAACTGGAGCGTCCTTTGGCTCGTTGCCGGCGGCTTCGCCCTGGGTACCTGCCTGCAGGGAACCGGGCTTGCCAAGGTAATCATCAACGCCATCCCGTTCAATACCATGTCTATCGTGTTGGTTATGATCGTGGCCGGCCTGGTGTGCTACCTGCTGTCCAACTTCATCTCCAACAGTGCCACCGCCGCCCTCCTTATCCCTATCCTCATCGTGGTGGCCGAAGGTATGGAACTGGGTTCCACCGGCACCCGCGCCATGATTTCCTACATTGCCGTGTGCGCCTCCATCGCTATGCTGTTCCCCATCTCCACCCCTCCGAACGCCATCGCATCCTCTACCGGTATGGTGGAGACCAAGGATATGACCAAGGTGGGTCTGGTAATGGGTGCCGTGGGCTTCGTGCTGGGTTATATCTGGCTCACCAAACTTTTCCCGTTTGCATAATTATTCCCTGATATGAAAAAAACGATACTTATCGCCCTGGCCATGCTGCTTGCCGGCAGCACCGCCTTCGCACAGGAAGAGACCCCTTCCAAATTCAAGTTATACGGATTTATCCGCAACTACATCACCGCCGATACCCGTGCCGTCAACGCCGGTACAGAGGATCTGTATTTCTATATGCCCAAGGGTCATGACATGCAGAACGGTGTGGACATGAACAACGGTTTCAACTGGCGTTTCGTTTCCCTCACCACCCGCCTGGGCCTGGACGTGTCTGGTTATAAGATCGGCGGTTTGGGCATTTCCGGTAAAGTGGAGGCCGATTTCTACAACCTCAGCGGCTCGGTTCCCATCCTGCGCCTGCGTCAGGCCTATATGAAGCTGGACCGGGACGGCGTTCCGGTGAGCATCACCATCGGCCAGACCTGGCATCCCATGGCCGCGGACCTGCCCCACATGAACAACCTGGAAAGCGGCGCTCCGTTCAATCCCTTCAACCGCAGCCCGCAGCTCACGGCCGATGTGAAGCTGGGTGACAAGCTCACCCTCAACCTCAGCCTGCTGTACCTGAACCACTACCTTCCCACCGGTCCTGCCGGAAAGAGCAAGGATTATTACAAGTACGGCCTTCCGGAGGCCTATGTAGGCATCACTTTCAAGACCGCCAGCTTCACCGGAAAGGCCGGTCTGGATGTGGTGAACATGCGCCCGTACCGCACGGTGAACAATGAGGGCAAGGTGCCTGCCAACGGCTTCCTTACCACTTTCTCCCCGTTTGTGTTCATGCAGTTCACCAGCGGCAAGTTCCAGCTGCGTGCCAAGAGCATCCTGGCCCAGGCCGGTGAGCACATGAACCTCCTGTCCGGCTATGGAGTGGCTACCTTCGATGCTGCAACCAACACTTACACCTATACTCCCATGCGGGACTGGGCTTCCTTCGTGAGCTTCCAGTACGGCAAGAAGTTTCAGGTAATGGGTATGCTGGGCTACATGAAGCAGCTGGGCACCACCAAGGACCTTCTTAACAGCACCATCTGGATGAATACATCGGCCGATGTCCACATCCAGCAGGCTTTCCGTGCCACCCCCACCGTGGCCTGGAACATCGGCAAGTTCACCGTTTCCCTGGAGTACAACCTCACCGCCGCCCAGTTCGGCAGCGGGGACCGCAATGCACGCGGCATGTACACCGGTACTCCCGAATGGATCCTGAACCACCGCTTCATCTGCATGACCAAGTTCAATTTCTAGCAGGTGCTTCTTGCTAAGAAGCTGACTGATAGATGTTTATAGTTTTTGCCCTGTGATTCGAGTCACAGGGCAAATTGTTTAAATGACTGACCGTCAGCCAGTTGGTTAAAAGCTGGAATAATCCGATATTTTTTATTATCTTTGTAGACTGACATTAAAATTTCAATAACCATGGGAGCATTTCACGCATACGACATCAGGGGCATCTACAATGTAGATTTTGACAAAGAGGTGGCCTATAAGGTGGGTTACTTCCTTCCCGAACTTCTTAAGGCCGATAAGGTCCTTGTGGGCCGCGACTGCCGTCTTTCCGGCCAGGAGATTCACGACTACTTGATCAAGGGAATCACGGACGCCGGCGCCGATGTGGACGATATCGGCTACAGCAGCACCCCGCTGGTGTACTTCGGCACCGCCAATTATGGCTACAAGGCATCCGTACAGATTACCGCCAGCCACAATCCCCGTGAGTACAACGGTATGAAGGTGAGCCGGGAGAATGCGCTTCCCGTGGGTTTGGACACCGGTCTGGGCCAGATCAAGCAGTGGATAGACGAGGGCCGTCCCACGCCGCCTGCCGCCCGGAAAGGCTCGGTGAAAGAAATAGATATCAAGCCGGACTACCTTAAGTTCCTCATGAAGTTCAAAGGGGATTATTCCAATCTCAAGATTGCCTTCGACCTTTCCAACGGCATGGCTACCCTCTTCGCCAAGGAGGTCTACAAGGGTGAAGACGCCACTTTCCTCTTTGACGAGATGGACGGCAGCTTCCCCAACCACGAACCCAACCCGCTGGTGGCCAAGAACGTGGAACCGCTCAAGAAGCTGGTGGAAGAAATCAGGGCCGATGTGGGCGTTATCTACGACGGAGATGCAGACCGCGTCATGTTCGTGGACGACAAGGCCCGCTTTGTGGCGCCGGACCTGGTAGTGGCCCTCATGGCCCGCTATTTCTGCGACGAGAGAGGGGAGAAGAACCCCCGCGTGCTGCAGGAAATCCGCTCCAGCCTGGCCGTGGCGGAATACCTCTCCAAGAATTACAACGCCGAGGTGCACACCTGGCGTGTGGGCCGCGCTTTCGCCGCTCCCAAGCTCCGCGAGATTGACGGTCTGTGGGGCGGAGAACTGGCCGGCCACTATTATTTCAAGGATTTCTTCTACAGTGACAGCGGCATGCTCTCCTCTATCATCGTCCTCCGCATTGTGAGCGCCCTCAAGAAGCAGGGCATCAAGCTGAGCGAGGAAATGGACCGCCTCACCGGCTATGAGAACTCCGGCGAGATCAATTACAAGTTGGAAGACAAGAAGGGCGCCATGGACGCCATCAAGGCCTATTTCGAAAGCAAGGAAACCCCCACCAAGGTAATGGACTTCGACGGCTACCGTCTGGAATTCCCGCAGTGGTGGTTCAACATCCGTCCTTCCAACACGGAACCCTACCTGCGCTTTATCTGCGAGGCCACTTCCCAGGAACTCCTTAAAGAAAAGATTGCCCAGGCCGATGCCATCCTGGTAGGCCAGTTTGGCGGCAAGCGTTAAAACATTTGATGAAAAGCTTTTATTTCCCTGTACTTCTCCTGCTGGCCGCATCGGCCTGCCTCTCCCTGCATGCGCAGGAGGCAGACTCCCTTGCCGTCCGGCAGGCAGACTCCCTGCGCCACGCCTTCGGGCGTCAGCAGATGGCTCCTACCAATACCATCAGTACCAAGTATGCCGATACGCTGGACACCGGTAATCCCGGCGTGAAAGTGGTCCTGTACGACAACGGGACCTACCGTTATGTCCGGGACCTGTCCCAGATGGCTTCCGACAGCGTATTCACAGAGTTCTGGGACACCCGGAACGTGAACCCTTACCGGAGCGATCCGGATCCCCTGCCGGAAAAGTTCTCCATTTGGATCGTGGACAGCCTGGGGGCCTACAGCTGCCCCAACCAGGTGAAGCCCCGTTCCCAGTTCGGGTATCGGCACGGCCGCAGGCATCAGGGAATAGACCTGCCGCTTTCCACCGGCACGCCCGTATCCGCCGCGTTTGACGGAAAGGTGCGTATCTCGGACTATGTGAGCGGCTACGGCAACCTGGTGGTCATCCGCCATGCCAATGGCCTGGAAACCTTCTACGGCCATCTGTCCAAGCGGAACGTGGAGTCCGGAGACTGGGTGAGTGCCGGGGATATCATCGGCCTGGGCGGCTCTACTGGCCGGTCTACCGGGCCTCATCTGCATTTTGAAACGCGTTACCGTGGCGCGGCCTTCGATCCGGCCTGGCTCATAGACTTTGAGACGGGAACCCTCCGTCACCGCCTGCTCACCATCCGCAGCTGGTACTTCAACGCCAACCAGCGCTACGTGCAGAACGTAGATGACGAGGATGAGATTTTCCGCACCGACGAGGAAGACCGTCTCCTGGCCGAGGAACAGGCCAAGAAGGAAGCCGCAGCCCGTGCAGCAGCGGAAGCCGCCGCAGTCAAGTACCACACCATCCGCTCCGGAGACACCCTGGGCGCCCTGGCCAGGAAATACCACACCACGGTGAACCGCCTCTGCCAGCTCAACGGCATCAAGTCCACCACCATCTTACGGGTTGGTAAACGCCTTAGAGTCAATTAATTTGATGCTATAAAGGTGTTCTGATATTCTGAGCGAAGCGAATGGCGGCTTCTGCCGCCAGTCCCTCCCCCGAGGGGAGGGATTAGGGAGGGGGTAACGGAAGGTAGTCTATCATCTCGGCACAAAAAAAAGAGGCTCATGCCTCTTTTTTTTGCGTCGAGATGATCCGACTCGAACGGACGACCCCCACGTCCCGAACGTGGTGCGCTAGCCAACTGCGCTACATCTCGAGGATGTGGCCGCCCTTAGGCGAGCTTGTTGATATAAACGGCCAGACCGCTTTTGAGGTTGGCTGCTTTGTTCTTGTGGATGACACCGATCTTGGCGAGCTTGTCAATCATTGCATATACCTTGGGAGCATTCTCCTGGGCTGCAGCTTTGTCGGTGGTGTTACGAAGGTCCCGGATAGCGTTACGGGTTGTCTTTGCATAATACTTGTTATGCAGGCGGTGACGCTCGCTCTGACGGGCGGCACGCGCGGCGGATTTAGTGTTTGCCATTATTTTACTTTTTTATATTTTGGTAGTGGGTAGGAGAATCGAACTCCTATTGCGGGAATGAAAATCCCGAGTACTAACCGTTATACGAACCCACCAAACTTTGGGACTGCAAAGGTAAGAATTTTTTTTTTGCAAGCAAAATTATTTATCATCTTTTTTCCACTCGAAAGAATAGAGCAAAGATTCTACCTCCCGGAGGAACTGCCGCTTGTCGTAAGTGGGGGCGTAAACATAGGCTTCCATCACTATAACATCCTTGCCATCCTGGCTGTAAAACGAGTGGGAAACGAAGGGTCCGCCCATGAAATATTTGTACACATCCCAGAATCCGCGGGTCTCCACGAACTCCCGGCCATGGAAGCGCAGGTAGCGCATGGTGGGCTCGAAGGCGGTGGCGGTGGTCATGTACGTGCCCTCGTACGGTCCGGGAACGTTTTCCTGCATGAACTGGTTCCGGGTATCGATGATCCTGTCCAGCGTAAACAGGTTGGAATCCTGGGTGGCGGGATACTTGTAGATGAGGACGGCCTGGCTGGTGGCGTGTTTTTCATCGGCAATCCACACGAAGGAGTCCGTGGCCTTGCGGAGCTTGTAGCCGGAAGGGAAGTGGATGATGCCGCCGGTGAGTTTCTGCACCGGCTCCTGCAGGGAATGTTCCTCGTACAGCTTGGCGTTGGCAATGATACGGTCCCTTTCGGCCTGCTCAAAGTATTCGGCCACCATGGCGCCGTTTTCCTGGAACAGCTGCAGGGCTCCGTTCTCGTCGTACGCATTCACCTGGGCCACCACCTGCGGCTGGGCCCACTGGTTGGAGTGGTACACCATCCCGGTACTCTGGTTCTGCGGATTAATGTTGATGATGAGGATGTTCCGGTGCATCTTGAACATGGCGTTGAAGGTGCCGGTGGGAACGTTGGACAAGGTGAAGAGCGGTTCCCGCTGGGCCAGGTAAGGGCAGTCGTCGGCCAGGACGCTACGGATGGCGGCGCCCAGGTTGCCGTCCCATTGGGCCCGGTCGATCACAACCAGCACTTCGCCGGCCTTGCCGCTTACGTTGGGAAGCAGCTTCCCTTTCTTGTCATTCTTGCAGGCGGCCAGTGCCAGGATGAGGGCCGCAAATGCGAACAGTCTTGCAAAGTATTTCATAATCATCGAATTAATCTAGCTATATCGTTACCAAAAGCCAGCACCATGAGGGCCAGCAGGAGTATCATTCCTATTACCTGGGTGACGAGGAGGAAGCGGTCGCTGGGCTTGCGGCGCGTGACCATCTCGTACAGGCAGATGACAATATGTCCGCCGTCCAGCGCGGGGATGGGCAGCAGGTTCATTACGCCCAGCATGATGGACAGCAGCGCCAGGATCTGCAGGAACTGGTACCAGTCCCAGGCCGAAGGAAATACTTGGCCGATGGCGATGAAACTGCCCACCGACTTGTAGGCTTCCGTGCGCGGCGTGGCCACCAGCCGGAGATCCTGCAGATAGCCGCCCACCGTGCTCCAGGTGAGTTCCCACCCGGCCGGGATGGCCTGCAGCAGGGTATAATCGCGCAACTCCACCGAAGGGTTGCGGAAGAAGATGCCCAGCCTCCCCAGGCTGTCCACCTGCAGGGGCAGGGAGAGGGTATCGGCATTCCGGACCACCTGCACGGGAAGCGCTTCGCCGGGATGGACGCGCATCACCTTCTGGGCATCTTGCAGGTAGGGGGTGGAGATATCGGCGATGGAGGCGATGCGGTCTCCGCGTAGAAGGCCCGCACCGGCGTTGGGGGACGTGGTCATGACGCTGTCCACCACAAAGGGAATGGCCAGGTCGAACATGCCGGGGGTATTCACTACGGCGCCCAGCAGGGACTGGTCAATGTAGATATCCAGCGTATCGGTCCCGCGAAGGACCGTGGCTTTCCGGGCCTGACGGCGGGCCATATCGGCCTGCAGGGACAGGAAATCCTCCGGCTCATAGTCGTCGAAACGGAGGATGCGGTCTCCCGTCCGGAAGCCCAGCTCATAGCCCAGTTCGTTCACGTAGATGGGGTTGTCCCGCGAGACATAGGTGGACCCCCAGATGGCCAGGATCACAATGTACAGGCCGATGGCCAGGATGAAGTTGTTAAGCACGCCTCCGGCCATCACAAACAGCCGCTGCCAGGCGGGCTTGGTGCGGAATTCCCAGGGCTGCGGCGGCTGTTTCAGCGATTCCGTATCCATGGATTCGTCCACCATGCCGGCAATCTTGCAGTAGCCGCCCAGGGGCAGCCAGCCGATGCCGTATTCCGTCTCCCACTTCTCTGCGGCGGGGAAAAGCTTCACAAACCAGGAGGCCTTGGTGGAGAACAGTTTCACACCTCCCACATCGAAAAAGAGGAAGAACTTGTCTACCCGGATGCGGAAGAGCTTGGCCCACATGAAATGGCCAGCCTCATGGATGATGATGAGGATGGAAAGGGCCAGGATAACCTGGAGGATTTTAAGGAGTACGGTCATAATATGCTGCCGGCCATTCGGAAGGCCTCCTCGTGGGTGGCGAAAATGTCATCCAGCGAGGGTTCATCAGCAAATTTCACGCCATCCATGACACGGGAGATGATTTCCGGGATGTCGTAAAAGCCGATTCTGTCCTTCAGATAGGCGGCAACGGCCGCTTCGTTGGCGGCGTTCATGGCGCAGGGAATGTTTCCGCCGCGCTCCATGGCATCTGACGCCAGTTGCAGGCAGGGGAATTTCCCACGGTCCGGTTCAAAGAAAGTGAGGCCTTGCAGCTGGCTGAAATCCAGGCGTTTCCCTTCCAGCGGAAGCCGTTCCGGATAGGCCATGGCCAGGGCGATGGGAAGGCGCATGTCCGGGCAGCCCAGCTGGGCTATTACGGCGCCGTCGGCAAATTCCACCATGGAGTGGATAACCGACTCCGGATGTACCACCACATGGATGCGGGAAGGCTCTACGTCAAAGAGCCATTTGGCTTCCACCATCTCGAAACCTTTGTTCATCATGGTGGCCGAGTCTATGGTGATCTTGGCGCCCATGTCCCAGTTGGGATGCTTGAGGGCCTGTTCCTTGCGGGCCTGGGCTATCTGTTCGCGGGGCCAGGTGCGGAAGGGACCGCCGGAAGCGGTGAGATGGATCAGGTGCACGGGATTGCCCTGAGCGCCCGAAAGGCACTGGAAAATGGCCGAATGTTCCGAATCTACCGGCAGGATAGGGGCTTTGCAGACCCGGGCCCTTTCCATGACCAGGGAGCCTGCCGCCACCAGCGTTTCCTTGTTGGCCAGGGCGATGGTCTTACCCGCCTCAATGGCCGATAAGGTGGGCCGGAGCCCGCTGAATCCCACCATGGCGGCCACCACCACATCCACCTCCGGAGCCTGCACCAATGCGCAGGCCTCTTCTATGCCGGCATGCACCTGGATGCTGGCGGGAAGGGCTTCCCGGACCTCCCGGTATTTCTCCGGATTGCAGATGACTACGTGCGGAACCTGGAAGGCGAGGGCCTGCTCCACAAGCAGCCGGGCGCTGTTGTTGGCCGATATCATGAAAACGTCGAAGCGCTCCGGATGCTGCCGGACCACATCCAGGGTTTGCGTGCCGATGGAACCGGTGGATCCCAGGAGGGCGATATGCTTTTTCTCTGTCATTCTGAGCGAAGCGAAGAATCTAAAAACTGATGTATTCCGCCGGGTCCACCGCGGCGCCCTCATACCAGAGCTCAAAATGCAGATGGTCTCCCGTGGTGAGGGAGGAGGACGATGCCACCATGCCCACCGGAGTGCCGCCTTTGACCACGTCTCCGCTCTTTTTCAGCACCTTCTGGTTGTTCTTGTAGATGGAAATGATGTCTCCCTTGTGCTGGATGGCCAGGGTGTAGCCGCTTTCCTCTTCCCAGCCGGTATAGATCACCGTGCCGTCCAGGATGGCCATCACCGGCGTTCCGGCCGGTGCCGTAATGTCCACCCAGGGATGCATCGGCCTTTCAAATCCGCGGGAAAGCACTCCCTTGAGCGGGGTATAGAAGGACAGGGCTTCGATGGGCAGGTTGCGCCGGGTGCCGGAAAGGTTGAACTGCTCCCGCTGGAGGACATCGGCCCTGAGGACGGAGTCCTTATAGGCCAGATAGATGGAGTCTACGGTGGCGCGGGAAGCCTGGTTGGACAGGATGAGGCTGTCCATCCGGATGGGCGCCTGCCCGGCAACCACGCGGCGGAGATTCTCCGTATAAAGCTCCCACTGCAGGATGCGGGTTTCCAGCGAGTCGATACGCAGGGAATTCTGCACGGCCTGCCGGCGGGAATGGGCGTCCGGATAACCGGGGATGAAGGTGCGGATGGGGGTATAGGCAATGAGGCAGAACAGGCCCACCACCACTATCACAACGGCCGACAGGGCCGCAATGATGAAGGTGGTCCGGTTGAACCGCAGACTCCACAGCCGCTCATGAGACAGGGCGTCTATGAGCGAAAGCCGGAAGTTCCGGTTTTTCTTATCTTGCTGGTTGTCCATAAAATTCTTACCTTTGCACCGTATGGACAGACTCGTTGGAATAGATTATGGCCAAAAGCGCACCGGTCTTGCCGCCAGTGACCCCCTGGGCATCTTCGCTTCCGCGCTGGATACGGTCGATTCTACAAAGTTAATAGATTATCTCAAAAAATACGCGGAAAAAGAGAGAATCATTCGTTTTGTAGTGGGTTATCCGGTGAATCTGGACGGCAGGCCCGCAGAGGCGCAGCCCCATGTGGATGCCTTCCTGAAGCAGCTTGGCAAGGCGTTCCCGGAGGTCCCCGTAACGCTGGAAGACGAGCGGTTCACTTCCGTGCTGGCCCATCGCGCCATGATAGACGGCGGCATGAAAGCGCAGCAGCGCCGGGACAAGGCCTCGGTAGACCGCATCAGCGCAGCCATCATCCTGCAAGGGTATCTGGACCGCATGAACGGCGGAAGCGCTGCCATAGACCCCGGTAACGTTCCGGAAAGCCTGTCCGTAAAAAACACCAAGAGGAGAAGAAAATGATAAAACCCATTTATTTATACGGGGCCGAGGTGCTCCGCAAGAAAGCGGCCGATGCAGACCTGTCCGACAAAGCCGGCATCGCCGCCCTGGTTCAGGACCTGAAGGACACCCTGTCCAAGGCCGATGGCTGCGGCCTGGCCGCCCCCCAGATAGGGGAGAGCGTGAGAGTGGTAATTGTGGACGGGGACGTTGTCTCGGACATGTACGAGTATCTCAAGGATTTCCGCCGCACCCTCATCAATCCGGTGATTGTGGAGGAAAGCGATGAGAAGGTCACCTATTCGGAAGGCTGCCTCAGCATCCCGGGCATCTACTGCGACATAGTCCGCCCCAAGAAGATAACGGTAGAGTATTACAACGAAGATTTGGAGAAGGTTACGGAGTCTTTTGACAATTTTGCCGCCCGCATGATCCAGCACGAGATGTCCCACCTGGACGGGGACCTCTTTACGGACCACGCCGCCCCCATCCGCCGCAAAATGCTCTCCAGCAAGCTCCAGGGCATCGTCAAGGGCAAAGTCCATCCGCACTACAACGTGAAGTACAAGTAGAAGAGAATCTGGTCTAAGGTGGGAGGAAGGGAAGGCACTCCCGCGGGACTCCGTTCGCTTCGCTCTCTCCGGCCCCTCCCACTGTACTTGTCCGGGGGTGGACAAGCCCGCGGGAGTGCCTTCCCTTCCTCCTCTTTTTGGAGACTAGATTCAACAATACGTGTTAGCTGGGAGAGGTGGGTGTCAAGGATAGGGGACCTCTCCCATTATAATGGCCTTGGAGAGTCCTGAGATAGGGTTTTCATGGGAGAGGTCCCTTTGTTGAAAAGACCACCTCTCCCAAAATAGTTATCTTCAAGAATAAAATTGTACCTTTGTCTTATAGAATTAACCCATGACCGATTTTGCTGCAATAGACTTTGAAACCGCTAACGAACAGCGTTGCAGTGTCTGCAGCGTTGGGGTTGTCGTTGTCCGGGGCGGGGAAGTGGTGGATTCTTTCTACAGTCTCATCCATCCGGAGCCGGAGTACTACCAGTGGTTCTGCCGGCAGGTCCACGGTCTTGGGCCGGAAGATACGGAGGATGCGCCGGTATTCCCTTCGGTTTGGGAGAAGATAGCGCCGATGATTGAAGGTTTGCCCCTTGTCGCCCACAATGCCCGTTTTGACGAGGGCTGTCTGAGAGAGGTGTTCCGGGTCTATCAGATGGACTATCCGGATTATCGGTTTTTTGATACGCTGGCCGCCTCCCGCCATCACTTTGGTTCCAGCCTGCCCAACCATCAGCTCCAGACCGTTGCCGCAGCCTGCGGATACGACCTTACCAGGCATCATCACGCCCTGGCCGATGCAGAGGCCTGTGCTGCCATTGCACGTGCTATTCTTTAGAGTACTTTTAGTCAGAGGAGGAAGGAAGGCGCTCCTGCGGGAGTGCCTTCCTTCCTCCTTTCACTTCATAATCATAGGGAATGTGGACCTGGTCCAGCCAACATTTGGACCAGGTCCATTTTTGTCCTTTGGACCAGGTCCACTACATCGGCCTTCCAAGCCCTTCTATGGCATTATCGCTGGACTTGGTCCAGCACCTATAATTGGACCAAGTCCAAAAATACCTTGGACCCGGTCCAGCCCCCAAAAAGAATGAGACTGACCTGAGCGGCCAGCCTCATTCTTATATATGCCTGACGGTCTGCTACTTGAACAGCAGCTGGGCGAACTGGTAGAGGGCGCGGCGCCAGCTCTGCCACTCGTGGGCGGTGCCGGGGGACACGTAGAAGTGGGCGTTCACGCCGGATGCGGCCAGGGCCTCGGTTTCCTGGCGGGGATCCGTGCCGTCGCCGAAGCCGGCCACGCGGTTCTCCAGCTCACGGGAGCCGAAGCTTACGAACACCAGCTTGAGCCCCTTGGCGAATTCCGGATTGTTCTTGGTATCGTCCACGGTGATGGTGCCGCCGCTGAAGATACCCAGGTTGGAGAACACTTCCGGATGGGCAACGGTGATGGCTTTGGTCTGCATGCCACCCATGGAGAGGCCGGCCATGGCACGATGCTCCTTGTCGGCAATGGTGCGGAAATGGCTGTCAATGTACGGGATGCAGTCCTTGATGAGGGTGTTGGCAAAGCCGTCGGCCCAGTTGGAGGGCATGCCGAAGCCGCCCTGGGGACGACCACCCTGCGGGCGCTGGCCTCCCTGCGGAGGACGCTGGCCCTGGGGACGCTGCATGGCGGGGGCGCCACCGGCGGGACGGGGCATGGTCCAGGAACCGTTCTCCATCACGATAATGAAGGGAACGGCCTTTCCATCGGCAATGAGGTTGTCCATGATCTGGGCGGTACGGCCCTGCTGCGGCCAGCCATACTCGTTCTCGCCGCCACCGTGCTGCAGGTACAGCACCGGATAACGCTTGTCCTTGTTCACATCATAATCGGCCGGGGTGTACACGAAGCAGTGGCGCATGGCCTGGTTCACTTCCGACCAATAGTAGATTTCCCGCATCTGGCCCTGGGGTACGTTCTTGAGGGCGTAGAAATCCTGGTCTGCCGCAGGTACGTCAATACCGCTGCCCCAGCGGCTGGCTCCATAATAATAGAGGCTGGAGGGATCCGGGACATCGGCCCCGTCGATGTTCAGCTGATAGTAGTGGAAGCCTTCGTCCTGGGGGGCCGATTCGCCGGTCCACACGCCTTCGGCATCCTTCACCAGATCGTACTTGACCCCGCCGATGTCCAGTTTCACGGACTTGGCATCCGGGGCTTTCACCTGTACGCGCACGCAACGCTCGGAATTGACCATGGGATACTGCTTGCCCGGCTGGTTGTTGGGAGAAGGTACGAAGTCCTCCTTCACCTGGGCGGTGGCGGCTACGGCGCAAAGGCACAGAGCTGCGGAAAGAATGATTCTGTTCATAGTTTTATGGATTATAATTAAGGGATTCTCATACGCTTACCACTGCATCGGCCACGCGGGCAACGGCTTCCCTGTGGGAGATGAACAGGATGGTCTTCTTCCCGTGATAGCGGGTGTGGAGGTTCTGGAGGAGCTGTGCCTCCGTGGCGGCGTCCAGGGCCGATGTGGATTCGTCCAGGATCAGGATGCCTCCGCTGCGAAGCAGAGCCCGGGCCACGGCGATGCGTTGGCTCTGGCCTTCGCTGAGGCCGTCGCCTACCTCCCCGCAGGGGCTGTCCAGGCCTTCCGGCAGCTCATAGACGAACTGGGCCACGGCCGTTTCCAGGGCTTCCTTCAGCTCCTGGTCCGTGGCCGAGGGATTGGCCATAAGGAGATTGCTGCGGATGGTGCCGCTGAGGAGGGAGTTTCCCTGGGGGATGTACATGAAGTTCTCCCGGAGTGCAGCTCCGGCCGGATGTCCGCTGATGGTAATACTGCCTTCCGAGGGTTTCAGCAGGCCCAGGATGAGCCGGATAAGGGTGCTCTTGCCGATGCCCGTGGGACCGGCGATAACGGTGAGCTCGCCGGGGGCGAAGCGGCACGAAAAGTCCTGGAGTACAGGCTCTTGCTGGCCGGGATAGGCAAAGGAGATATGGCTGGCCACAATCTCCGGAACGCAGCGCAGCAGGATGGGTTCCGCCTCCGGCTCCTGCTCCAGTTCTTCCAGTTCCATCAGGCGTTCCACGGAGGCCAGGGCGTTGATGAAGGCGGGCACCTGCCGGCCGAATTCGGCGATGGGCCGCTGTACCTGGCCCACCAGCTGCAGGAAGGCCGTCATCATACCGTAGGTTACGGTGCCGTGGAGGATGCCGAAGACGCCCCAGAGGAAGGCGGCGGCATGGCCGGCCTGGAAGCCGAAGAACATGAGGCCCCGGGCGACGGCGTTATAATTCAGGCGTTTCCGGGTATTGTCCTCTACATCGGCCTGGAGCCAGCCGAACTTGTCCAGCACACGTTCCACGCTGGTGAGGGTGAGTACCAGCACCCGGTGCTGCAGGCTTTCCTGCATGAGCTGCTGCAGTTCGCTTTCCCGGGCACGGATGGCGGCCATCAGGCGCCGGAGCTGCCGGAAGAAGAGCTTGGATCCAAAGACGGCCGATACCATGAGGATGAGGAGCACCCAAAGCAGTTTGGGCGCCAGCATCAACAGATAGGCCGATGCCGCCAGCAGCTGCAAGACGGTGATTACCAGCCCCGGAACCCGCTGGGTAAGGAGTTCCGACACCACGCGGATGTCTTCCTCCAGGCGGTTCACGGTATCTCCGGAAAGGAATCTCTCCCGGCCGTCCCATCGGCTTCGCAGCACGTGGCCGAAGAGGTTTTTCCGCAGGATGTTCTGGGATTTCACCTGGCAGTAACTGTCCCACCAGGAAGAGAAGATGGTGGTTCCCAGCTGGCAGGCCAGGATGCCCAGGAAAAGGCCGATGGCCGGACCGATGGCCATGGAACTGTTCCCCGTGGCGATATCCACAAGGAGTTTGCTGGCGGCCACAAAGCCCAGTGAGGCGGCGATGCGGAGAATGCCGATCCCCACATTGACCGCCATCCGCCACCGGACGGGGCGGGACATCCCCCAGAGGGACTTTATGCAGGCCCGGGCATCCCTCATGCTTCCGCTACGCCTTCCCGGATCCAGATCCCGGCCACCTTGGCGGCGTCTTCCGCCGCCCTTTCGGCCGATACATCATACTTTTCCGTGAGGAGGCTGGTGAGGTCTTCCACGGTGAATTCCTTTCCCGTCACCGCTTCCCAGAGATAGGCGGCCGATGAGTTGAGCGACAGCATCTTGTTGAAGTTTACCTGAGCGAGCCCTTCGCCCACCACCACGTGTTCCCCGCAAATGGTGCGGAGGATGAATCCTTCCTTTATTCTCATATCAGTCTTCTGTAAATTGCCAAAATATATCTTCTGAATGGCTTCAGGGCGCGCCAGAAGCGGCCGTTTCCCGGTTTCACCGTCCGGTTTTTTCCTTTTTGGATGGCGGTGACGGTACCCATAATGTCCCCCCGCGTGCAATTTTCGGTCCCAACCAGGTTGCCGTCGCCCATCAGTGTTACTTTTTCTCCTTCCAGGGCGATGATCCGGTGCAGTATGTATCGGCCCGGAAGGCGGACCAGCACGATGTCTCCCACCTGGGCCGACGGCATCTTCCGGAGGGTGACGCTGTCTTTCCCGCCGCGGATGAAGGGCAGCATACTGCTTCCCAGCGGGGTGAAGGTCACATCGCGGCCCTCATCCAGCAGCTTGCCGGCTTCTTCCAGCAGCACCTCGTTGGGCAGTACGCGTTTATCCATGGACCGTCTTGTAACAAAGTTCCGCAGCGCCCTGGTCCGGCAGGCAGTCCAGCACATAGCAGGGGACCTTTCCCGCCAGGGCTTCCAGTGTCCGGTGCCAGCCGTCGGAGAGGTCCTTGAAAGGGCGGAAGCCGGAGGCCGATGCCATCAGGGAGGCGTATGCCTGCAGGGTTTCCAGCCGTTGAATCCGGTTTTCCGGAGCCTGGCGGATGCGTACGACGGCGCCCACGGGCACGTCCTGGGCCTTGTAGCAAGGGGTTTTCCCACTCCAGGGAGAGCCGTAGACGCGGACACTTCCGTCGGCCTCCAGCTTGAGGATGGGATTGTCGTCGTTGAGCAGCTCCGTGCCGGGGATGTGCTTGAGCCAGAGGCTGCTGTGGGTGCTTTTCCCGGTGCCGCTCTTGCCCAGGAACAGATAGCCTTTTCCGCCGTTCGTCACCACCGAGGCATGCATTTCCAACGCTCCTTCCCGGGCCGATGCAAAGGCAAACAGCAGCATGAGGGCATTGTTGAGGGCAAAGTTGCTGTCCACGCCTGTGATCTGCAGCTGCGCTTTTTTGAAGCCTTTATCGGCCACCAGGATGCCGGCGAGGGGTTTTCCGGGCAGGGGACTGAAACTGAAACGATACCCGCCCTCGTTGATGCCGATGGAAATCTCCGGGAAGCCCGGCCCGTCGTCCGTCTTGAAATACGGCTCCCAGGCCTCCTCCGGCAGCTTTTCCACTATCTTCAGGGAGAATAGCATGGGTCCGAATTCTCTCACCCGGAACGGTGCCAGATTCCCCAGCTCCTCCGGAAGGGAGGAGCCTTCCAGGCTTTCTATGCGGAATACGAATCCCGCCACCTTGTAGCAAAAGATTTTCATTAACTACAAAGGTATATAAAAATGGGGCAAAAAAAAAGAGAAGGGACGTTGATGTCTCTTCTCTTTTGGCTCCCCCTGTTGGACTTGAACCAACGACCCTCTGATTAACAGTCAGATGCTCTAACCAACTGAGCTAAGGAGGAATTTTTTCCGCTCTCGTGGAACGGGATTGCAAAGGTACAATCTTTTTTGGATTCTCCAAAGGTTTTCCGATTATTTTTCATAAATTTGTACGATTAACCCTAACAGCCAACAGCTATGGATATAGACCTGCTTGCCAAAATGGTAAAAGAAGTGATCATGGATCACGACAGCGTCACGCTCCCCGGCGTGGGCTGCTTTGTAACGGAGGTGGTCCCGGCTTCCTTTACCGACAAGGGCTATACCATCCATCCGCCGTACCGGAGGCTGTTCTTTTCTCCCAAACAGGGGGAAGATACCCTGCTGGTGAGCCTGTATGCCCGTTCCAATAACATTTCAGAGGAAGATGCAACCCGTATCCTGGTAGAATTCCTTTCGGAAATGAAGGAAGTGCTCAAGGTCCGGAAAACCATCGTTTTCCCGGGGCTGGGCCGCCTGAGGGCAACGAGGGAGAATCATTTCTTCTTTGTGGCCGATGAGGACCTGGACATCTATCCGGCAGGTTTCGGCCTGGAGTCCCTCTCCCTCAAGACGCACGAAGAAACCAAGGAGGAGGTGGCGGAGGCCGTTTCCAACCTGGCCGATATGCTGGAAGCCCCCGCTCCGGAACCGGTTGTGGAAGAAACAGGGGCCGATGCCTCTCTGGCTGCTGAAGAAAATGCCGATGCTCCCTCCGAGGAACCGGTCCCTGTCGTTGAACCGGACCCCGTCATTCCCGACCCCGACCGGGAATCTCCCGACCAGGAGGAGAGTGATATTCCGGAGCTGGTTACGGTAATAGATACGCCGGACTCGGAGACTGAAAGTGACGAAGATGTCCCGGAAAATGGGACATCTCCTGCAAAAATGGCCGAAAATGACGAAGATGTCCCGGAAAGCAGGACATCTTCTGCACCGGAACCCGAACCTGCACCTGTGGCGGCAGAGGCTGATGCCTCTCCGGTCGCTGAAGAAAATGCCGATGCTCCCTCCGAGGCACCAGTCTCCACCGTCAAGAGCGAGCCTGTGCTGGAACCGGAACCGAAACCGGCAAAGAAACGCCATTTCTGGCGCATTATAATTATAATTGCCATAGTTATCCTTGTGGCAGTCATCGTCCTTGCCGTTCTGGGCCGCATGGCACCGGAGTGGCTGGATAAATTCCTTTATTCAGAAGAAGAACTTAAAATCCTTCACGGTTAGCCGCTGATGAATCCTGTTAAGAGAGAAGGCTACAAGTTTTGCCAAGACATTTGCGTCCCCTGTTACCAGACCGACGCCAGGATGGCCATGAAGCCGGCCGCGTTCATGGACGTGGCCCAGGAAATTGCCTATTGGGCCGCCCAGGAACTGGGTTTCGGCTACGATTCCCTGCATATCCACCATACCGCCTGGGTGCTGTCCCGGATGCATATCCATTTTGAAAGACTGCCTGCCTGGCGGGACCAGGTGAAGCTTTATACCTGGCACAAAGGGGCTAACGGCCTGTTCTATCTCCGTGATTTCAGAATGATGGGGCAGGATGGTACCCCGGCCGTTACGGCCACCAGTTCCTGGGTAGTCATTGACGAGCAAACCAGGCGGCTGGTGCGCCCGGAAGACCTGGCCCAGCTCCTGGATGTGGATTTCAACGTGGACGATGCCATCGCAGAACCCGCTCCCAAACTCTCACTTCCCAAGGACAGGGAGGCGGAACCCGTTGGGGAGCATGTGGTTTCCTATTCGGACGTGGACCTTATCGGCCATGCCAACAATGCCTGCTACATGGTCTGGGCCATGGATTGCCTTCCGCGGGAAGTGACGCTTGGGGGGCAGGTGAAAGATGCCTATATCAATTTCAACAAGGAGACGACGCCCGGAACCCCGGTACAGCTTTTCCGCCTGCAGGAATCCCAAGACGTCTGGTATGTGGAGGGCCGGGTGGAAGGAAAGTCCCATTTCATCGTGAGGCTGGAACTATGATGGATCTTGTATACCCCGCCGAACCCGCGCCCCTTTATCCCCGTCCTTCCGTGGACCATCCCGGCCATCCGGCGGTGGGCTGTGAGGAAATGCTGCCGCTCGTAGAGCCCAGCGGCCTGGTTTACGGCCAGGCCACCCGTTCCTATTGCCACAGCGGCGCCAGGGTGCTGCATCCGGTGGTCCACCTGCATATCATCGACCGGGAAGGGAAACTGTACCTGCAAAAGCGGGCCATGGACAAAGACCTCCTGCCCGGTTACTGGGATACGGCCGTGGGCGGCCACGTCACTTACGGCGAGCAGGTGCAGGAAGCCCTTTTCCGCGAAGCGGGGGAGGAACTGGGCCTGCAGGCCTTCAATCCCACCTTCCTGGGCGTAAACGTCTGGGAGACCGAACGGGACCGGGAAATGGTGTTCGTGTTTGCCATGATAGGCCATCCCAATCTGGATCCGGACAATGCCGAGGTCTCAGAAGGCCGATGGTGGACTCCGGAGGAACTGGAAACCGCCCTGGGCAAGCACATCCTCACCCCCAATTTCGAGTGGGAGTATTCGAATATCCGTGAGCGGCTGATGGCACTTCTGTAGTTATGGCAGGCGATATAGACAAATTCGTACACGATCAGCTGTCGGTTTGGCCGGCGGTGGCTGCCAAGTACCGTGCCCTCAAGCGCGCCAATACCCGTACTATGCCTTTTGGCGGCATCCTGGTAACGCTCCAGTCCAATCCGGGCCGCATGCCCATCTTCGACCACGGCTGCCCGCTGTGCGAGGAAAACTACATGGAGCACCAGCACACCCTGCCCTTCGAGGGCCGGAAGGGCCGCAAATACAATATCCTGGTGAACAGGGCCCCCATCTTCCCCAACCATCTGGTCATTACGCGGGACATCCATGTTCCCCAGACCATCTGGCGCCGTTTCCCGGACATGCTGGACCTATCGGCCTCGCTGGGGGAATACATCGTCTTTTACAACAGTCCCAACTGCGGAACCACGGTACCCGGACATGCCCATTTCCAGGCCTGTCCCAAGGGGTATATTCCCCTGGAGCGGGCGGCGGAAAGGCTGCTGCACGCCCTTAAGGACTGTAACGGAGAGGTGCCGGAAGCCCTGCAGGGAGACCTGGAATTCATGGACTCCGTACGGGATGCCCAGCTGTTCCATTACAAGCATTTCACCCGCGGCATCTTCATGCTCCGGGCCCTTACGGCCAAGTCCATGGCCAAGATGTTCTATCGGCTGCTGGACTGCGTGAGCCTTACGGGCGAGGCCGCGGAACCCCTCTTCAACGCCTTCACCTGGTGCAGTGAGGGAGAGTACCGCGCCCTGGTGGCCATGCGGAGCGGTGAACTGCCCCGCTGCTACAATGCCGAAGGGGAGGAGAACTTCTCCATCCGCCCCGGCGCGGCCGATATGGCCGGTTTCGTGGTGGTTCCCCAGGAAAAGGATTTTGACCGGATAGATGCCCGCGTCTTGGGAGAGATCCTGGACGACGTATCCATCTCAGAGGCCGAGGAAAAACGCCTCCTGTGGCGCCTGGTTCGCACGCAGCCCAAGATTGAAGTGGGCATCCTGGCCGCCCCGGAGATCACTTTCGAGATCATTTCCGACGGCGCCGGCCCCCAGAAAGTCTCCTACAGGGAGGGAAAGATAGACTACAACGGCATGCTCTACGACGAGCTGGTGTTTGAAGCCCCCACCATCTCCACGCTCTTTGCGGAACCGTCTTTCATCCTGCACGATGTAACCATCGGCATCGGCTTCCATTGGGAGCGGAAGCAGGAGGAGCGCTTTGCCGGCACCCTCAAGTTCATCGTGGACGGGGGCAAGGTGCAGGCGGTGAACGTGATAGGCGTGGAGGACTATCTCCTGAGCGTGATTGCGTCGGAGATGAAGGCCACCGCCTCGCCGGAGTTCCTGAAGGCCCATGCCGTGATTTCCCGCTCCTGGGTGATGGCGCAGGTGCAGCAGCGCAAAGCCGGCAAGGCCGCCCGGACCGGCCCGGACTTCAAGGGAACGCCTTCCCTGGTAACCTGGCTCTCCAGAGAGGCCGATGCCGCACCGGAAGGCCCCTCCCGGGAAATCCGCCGCTGGTTCAACCACGAGGACCATCACCGCTTTGACGTGTGTGCCGATGACCACTGCCAACGCTATCAGGGACTTACCTATGCCGTTGGAGAGGCCGTCCGTGCCGCCATCGACGAAACCTGGGGACAGGTCCTGCGTTATGACGGAGAGCTGGTGGACGCCCGCTTCCACAAATGCTGCGGCGGGCGCACGGAGCGCTTCAGCGCCGCCTGGGAAGACGTGGATTATCCCTATCTTACCGTGCACGAGGATCCTTGGTGCAACACCCGCGACGAGGCTGTCCTGAAGCAGGTGCTCAACGATTATGACCTGGAAACCAAGGATTTCCACGATTGGGAAGTCCGTTATGGCGTGGAGGAACTTTCGGCCCTCTTTGCCGGACGTTCCGGAGAGGATGTGGGCCTGATCAGCGCCATCGAGCCTTTGGAACGGGGCGGCTCCGGGCGCATAACCCGCCTTCGCGTGACGGGAAGCAAAGGCTCTATCATCATCGGCAAAGAGCTCATTATCAGAAAGTTCTTCTCCAAGAGCCACCTTTACAGCTCCTGGTTCGACGTAGCTTTCGAAGGCCAGGAGGTGGTTTTCCGGGGGCATGGCTGGGGACATGGCGTGGGCCTGTGCCAGATCGGCGCCGCCGTGATGGCCGCTTCCGGCAAATCCTATAGAGAAATCCTGCAGTTCTATTATCCCGGCACCACCCTATGAAATCCCGTTCTCCCTGGCTCTGGGTCCCCACCCTCTACTTTGCGGAAGGCATTCCGTACTTTGTAGTGAACAACATCTCCGTGATCCTGTTCAAGAAGATGGGGATGGGGAATGCCGATATGGCCCTCTACACCAGCCTGTTGTACCTTCCCTGGCTCATCAAGCCGTTCTGGAGCCCCTTCGTGGATATTCTCAGGACCAAGCGCTGGTGGGTGCTTGCCATGCAGATAATCATGTGCGCCTTGTTCGCCGGCCTGGCCTTTTCGCTGCCCCGGACCACCGGCAGTGAAGTCTCGCTGTTCTCGGCTTCGCTGGTGCTGTTCTGGATTACGGCATTCGCATCGGCCACACACGACATTGCGGCCGACGGCTTCTATATGCTGGGCCTTTCGGAAGGGGAGCAGTCCTTCTTCGTGGGCATCCGGAGCACCTTCTACCGCATAGCCAACCTCTTTGTGCAGGGAGCGCTGGTGGTGCTGGCCGGCGTGCTGGAGAACCGCGGAGACATCCCCCGGGCCTGGCGCCTGACGCTGCTGGCGGTGGCCGCGGTGTGGACGCTGATTACGCTGTACAACCTCTGGGCCCTGCCCAAACCATCGGCCGATGCCCCCCGCCGCAGCCATTCCTTCGGCGCCGTCTTCAGGGAGTTCGGCCGCACCTTCGCCACCTTCTTCCGGAAGCCCCTGGCCTGGGCGGGCATTGCCTTCATGCTGCTGTACCGCCTGCCGGAAGCCTTTGCCCTCAAGCTTCTTCCGGCCTTCCTGGTGGATCCGGTCTCAGAGGGTGGAATGGGCCTTTCCACGGTGGATTTCGGCCTCATCAACAACACGGTGGGCGTTGTGGGAATCGTGCTGGGCGGTATCCTGGGCGGGGTCTTCATCTCCCGGCACGGGCTCAGGCGCTCCCTCTGGATCATGGCCGCCTCGCTGGCCCTGCCCTGCGTGGTATACCTGTATATGGCACTGGTCCAGACGGTTCCGCTGTGGGTGGTGGGCGTCTGCGTCTTCATTGAGCAGTTTGGTTACGGCTTTGGTTTCACGGCCTATTCCCTCTACATGATCTATGTATCCGAAGGGGAATTCAAGACTTCCCATTATTCCCTCTGTACCGCCTTCATGGCCGCTTCCATGATGCTGCCCGGCCTGGTGGCCGGCCTGCTCCAGGAAGCTATGGGCTATCCCTGGTACTTCGGCCTGGTCCTGCTTTGCGGCCTGGGTACCGCCGCCGCGGTCCTCATCGCCCGCCGCGGCCTGCCGGAATCCTTCGGCCGCAAATAAAAACAGGGTGCAATCTCTTGCACCCTGCGTTAAGAAAAACTTGTTGAATTAACGGTAGATGTTGTACTGATTGTACAGACTGCCGTACATCTGTCCCAGCACCTCCAGGAAGGGCTCGCCCTCGAAAACGGTGGTGCGGTATACGGTGTTGTCCACCAGGTAGTACTCAATGCCGTTCATTACGATTACCACGTAGTCGTCCGGGAGGGAGGTGACCAGGGCACCGGCCGGAGGGACGATGGTGGTATAGGAACCGGAAGCATTGATGGCGTAGAAAACGCCGTCCTGATAGAAGTACTCGGAGTTTGCGTAGGCGAAGCTCTGGACAAGACCCAGCATGTTGGCCAGCTCGTAGGCGGAGAGCGCCCTGTTGGCGTTAATCGCGTAATTGGCGTTCTGGGCTGCGATGCGGGCGTTGTTCTGGGCGATGATCAGGTTCTGCCGGGCAATCACGTTGTAGTTGTCAAAGACCGTATTGTAGGTGCGATAGGTATCGCAGTAGTAGGCGAAGCGGACTGCTCTGAGGATGGCCCTCTCGATGGCGTGCTCCAGCGGAGTTCCGAAAGGAGGACGGCAGATTACATAAGAACCGCCATAAGGACGATAGTAAATGCCGTTGTAGTAATAGTAGTCGATACCCCAGTGGGTGATGCGGCGCCAGTGCGGAGGCAGGGTGTGGATCCGGTATCCGTAGTAGTGAGGATGGTCTCCCCAGAAGGAACCCGGACGGTCCCAGGCCAGCGCGTCGCGCATATGGGGAGCCACACGGTACATCTCGTGATGGTCGTCCACGCGGAACTCATCGTTGTAACGGTAGTTGAAGCCGTTGTCGCGATAAGGCTCCTTCTGCTGCTGGGCAGCCTGGTTGTTGCCACTGGTGGCGGAAAGGCCGCCACGGTCTACATTGCTGGCGCGTACGTTGCCGCCGGTTGCTGCGGTGGAACCGCTGCGGGTGCCGGAGCTGCGGTTGTCCTGCTGGGCTGCGGAGCCGGAGGAACGGGTGCCGCTGCCGGTGGAGCGGGTTGCGCTGCCGGAGCCGGTACTGCGGCTGCGGTTATCCTGCTGGGCGGCGCTGGAAGAGCGGGAGCTGCCGGAAGAAGAACCGGAAGAGCGGGTTGCGCTGCTGCCGGAGGACCGGGTGGCGCTGCTGCCAGTGCTGCGACTACGGTTATCCTGCTGGGCGGCACCGGTAGAACGGGATGCGCCGGAAGAAGAACCGGAAGCGCGGGTTGCGCTGCTGCCGGAGGACCGGGTTGCACTGCCGCCGTTGCTGCGGTTGCGGTTGTCCTGCTGGGCGGCGGTGGCGGAAGACCGGGATGCGCCGGAGGAGGACCCGGAAGCGCGGGAAGCGCTGCTGCCGGAAGAACCGGAGGAACGGGTGGCGGAGCTGCCGGAAGAGCTCCGGGAAGAAGAAGTCGTGCTCTGGGAAGAGCGGGTGCTGCTGCCGTTGCTCCCACGGGAGCGGCTCTGGGCCAGCATATCGGGTGCTGTGAGCATGGCGATGGCCATTACCAGAGATGCGGCAAATGTCATAAACCTTTTCATAGCATCTGAATTTTAAAAGTTATTGGTATAAGTAATACTGCCTGGAAACCGTCTTGAAATCTTCTGTGTCCTTGTTCCAGAAATCAACGATGTCGGAGACCTTGAGACGCTTTCCGAAAGTAGTCCTTACATAATCCGTACCACAAACGATATCCAGCATCCGGGTGCTCTTGAGCGGGAAGGGATTATGCCCCGGAAACAGCTCCTGGACGGCCTGCATTACGTAAAATTGCGTGAGCGTAATGGTTGCCGATTCATAGTCCGGGAAGAAGAACTGCACCCCGTGCACCAGCTTGCCGGAGAGGCTTCCGGAGATGGGTTTATAGTGGATGGTGCGGAAGGCCGTTCCGGGGATGTTGTAGCTGTCCAGGCGCTCCTTCAGTTTATCGGCATCTATCCAGGTGGCGGCGAAGGTTTGGAAGGGGATGGTATAGCCCACGCCGATGTTAAGATGGCCGATTTCCCCGCAGATGCCGGCGCAGGGATAACCCAGGGCCGATGCCTCCGAGGGGATGTTGGGGGAGGGCAGGATCCACGGCAGGCCGGTGTCCCGGTACTGCATCCAGCGGCGCCAGCCCCGCATGGGGATGACGTTCAGCTTGCACTTGAGATGCTCTTCCTTGCCGTTCTGCCCGCGGTTGAGGCCTTCCTCGTTGATGAGGCCGGCCAGTTCGCCCACCGTGAGGCCATAGACATAGGGGATGCGGAATTCGCTCACGAAGGAGTGGAAACCTTCTTCCACATAAGGGCCTTCCACCTTGAGGCCGCCCAGGGGATTGGGACGGTCCAGCACCAGCACTTCGATATCTTCCTTGGCGCAGGCGCGCATCACCAGGCCCAGGGTGGAGATGAAGGTGTAGCTGCGGGTGCCCACATCCTGGATGTCGTATACCATCACGTCCACGCCCTCCAGCATCTTCTGGGTGGGTTCCCGCGTGGGACCGTAGAGGGAATACACCGGCAGGCCGGTCTTAGGGTCCCTGGTGCTTTCCACGTGGTCTCCGGCGTAGGCATCTCCCCGCACGCCGTGTTCCGGGCCGTACAGGGCCACCAGGTTCACCTGGGGGGCTTCAAAGAGGATGTCGATGGTGGAGCGCAGCTGCCTGTCCACGCCGCTGGGGTTGGTGACCAGGCCCACGCGTTTGCCCAGGAGCTCCTCAAAGCCGTTCTGCTCCAGCACCTCGATGCCGGGAATCACCTGCGCCTGCAGGAAAAGGCCCTCCAGGAGAGCCAGCATTATGATGGTGAATCTTTTCATACTACTTGACCAGTTTGAAAATGCGCTCCAGCGAATCCGGTTCTCCGGAGAAATACAAATCTACGGAGAAGGGTCCCTCGCCGGTGGGGATACCCCTTTCTTGCAAGATGCGGACCGTTTGCCGGGCAACAGCGGGAGCCGGGTCTATGACCTTGACTTCCGGACCGGCCAGACGCTCGATGAGCGGCTGCAGGAAAGGGTAATGGGTGCAGCCCAGGACAATGGTGTCGGCCCCTGCGTCCAGCAGCGGCTGCAGGGAGGCGCGTACGGTTGCTTCGGCCTCCGGTCCGTCCAGGATGCCGCTTTCCACCAGTTCCACGAAGCCCTGGCCCACGTGCTCCACTATTTTTACATTGTCCTGGTACAGGCCCCTGGTATTGAGGTATTTGGAGCCTTTGAGGGTGCCGGCGGTGGCCAGGACGCCTATGACTCCGCTTCTGGTTCCCAGCGCCGCGGGCTTTACCGCAGGCTCCATGCCGATGAAGGGCACCGCCGGGTATTCGGCCCGAAGCGTTGCGATGGCGGCGGCGGTGGCGGTGTTGCAGGCCACCACGATGATATCGGCCCCCAGGCCCAGCAGCACTTCCGTGATGGTCCGGCCCCGTTCCTGGATGTAGGCGGCGGTCTTTTCGCCGTACGGGCAGTGCGCATTGTCCGAGAAATAGAGATAGCGTTCCAGGGGAAGCGCCTTCACCAGTTCCCTGTATACGGACAGGCCGCCCGCGCCGGAATCGAATATGCCGATACTTGCCATAACTACGCAAATATAGTCATTTTTGGGCAATTATGCCTATATTTGTACTATGGTGTTGAGTCTGGATATGTATGCAAGCGCGGGAGTGGGCGTACTGGCCCTTCTCTTGGGTATGTTCTTTACCCGGAAGATCCCTTTCCTCAAGCGTTTCTGCATTCCTGCACCTGTTTCCGGCGGCCTTGTCGTCTCCCTCCTGACGCTTCTGCTTTACAGCGTTTCCGGGGTGGAATGCCGCTTTGACGGAACGGTGAAGGAGCTCTGCATGATGCTGTTCTTCACTTCCGTGGGCTTCCAGTCCAACCTAAAGGTGCTTCGCAGGGGAGGACGGCCCCTGCTGGTGATGGTGGGCCTGGTGGCGGTGCTCATCGTGGCGCAGAACCTCATCTCCGTGGGAATCGCCAGGGGACTCGGCCTGGATGCGCTCTTCGGCATGGCGGCCGGCTCCATTCCCATGAGCGGGGGGCACGGCACCTCCGGCGGTTTTTCTCCTTTATTGGAGCAGCTGGGGCTCCCGGGGGCATCGTCCATCACCATGGCTGCGGCCACTTTCGGCCTGGTGGCGGGGTCCCTGCTGGGCGGTCCGCTGGGGGAGATGCTCATCCGGCGGCATCGGCTTTCCGAGCAGTCGGCCCCGGCCGATGTAGTGACAAGTGTGGAAACTACGGAGTCCCAAGAAAAAGGCTCCGGAACCTTCCGGGACCATCTTCGGGGCGCGTGCGTGCTGGTCATCGCCATGGCCCTGGGAACGGGCCTGAGCAAACTGCTGGCGCTGACGGGCATCACCTTCCCCACGTACTTCGGCGCACTCCTTACCGCCTGTGCCATGCGGAACCTTTTCGGCCTTTCGCCCAGGTGGGAGAAGGAACTCAGCATCGGGGAAGTGGTTTCCATCGGCGACATCTGCCTGCAGCTTTTCCTGGGGATGGCCATGGCCAGCCTGCGGCTTTGGGAACTGGCCTCGCTGGCGCTTCCCCTTACGCTCATCCTCCTGGCGCAGGTGGCTTTCATGGCTTTTTACGGGGCGCTGGTGGCATTCCCGCTGCTGGGGAGGAGCTACGACGGAGCCGTGCTGGTGAGCGGTCTCTGCGGCTTCGGCCTGGGGGCCACACCCAACGCCATGGCCAATATGTCGGCCGTGTGCTACAAGTACCGTTATGCGGTGAATCCCTTCATTATAGTGCCCATCATCGGGGCCATGTTCGTGGACCTTATCAATACGGGGGTGGTAACGCTGTTCCTGAACCTGATCCACTGATAAAGGACCGGAAAAAAGTGCTATCTTTGTACCCATGATTACGCTGGAACAGATAAAGGACCTGCAGGAGCGGGTGAAGAACCTGGATGGCTGCCTGGACATTGCCGGGAAGCGGAAGGATGTGGCTGCCAAAACGCAGGAGACACTGGCTCCGGACTTCTGGGGAGACCCCAAGGCGGCGGAAGCGTTTCTCAAAAAGCTCTCCGGCATCAAGTCCTGGGTGACGGATTTTGACAAGGCGCGCAGCCAGGCCGATGACCTGGAGGTGCTCTACGACTTTGCCAGGGAGAGCCTCTCCGGCAGCGAAGACGAGGCTGTGGAAACGCCTGAGACCAAGGAACTTGATGAGGCCTATGCGGCGGCTGTGGAGGCCGTGGAGGCCTTGGAGCTCCGCAATATGCTGGGCAACGAAGGAGACAACCTGGGGGCCGTCCTAACCATCAATTCCGGCGCCGGCGGCACGGAGGCCAACGACTGGAGCGCCATGCTCATGCGCATGTACACCCGCTGGTGCGAACGGAACGGCTACAAATACACGGTGACCTCCCTCCTGGAAGGGGAAGAGGCCGGCATCAAGAGCACCACCATAGAGGTGGAAGGAGACTATGCGTATGGCTACCTGAAGGCCGAAAACGGCGTTCACCGGCTGGTGCGCATCTCTCCCTTCAACGCCCAGGGAAAGCGCCAGACCACCTTCTCCAGCGTGTTCGTGTATCCGCTGGTAGACGATTCCATCAATATCGAAATCAACCCTTCGGACCTGGAATGGGACACCTTCCGCAGCGGCGGCCACGGCGGCCAGAACGTGAACAAGGTGGAAACGGGCGTCCGCGTGCGGCACCTTCCCTCCGGCATCATGGTGGAGAATACGGAAACCCGCAGTCAGCAGGATAACCGCCAGCGGGCTCTGCTCATCCTGAAATCCCGTCTGTACGACATCGAGCTAAGGAAACGGCAGGAAAAGCAGGCCGAACTGGAGGGTCAGAAAAAGCGCATCGAGTGGGGTTCCCAAATCCGCAATTATGTGCTTCATCCCTATAAACTGGTGAAGGACCTCCGCACCGGTTACAGCACGGCCGATACCCAGGCGGTCCTGGACGGAGACCTGAACGAATTCATGAAAACCTATCTGATGGGAACCGGCACGGCCGTTACGGATGCCGATGACCTGGATTAACTTTTCCGGAGGATAGGATCTATCGCGGCAAGTACGCCGGGCAGCAGGAACAGGATAATGACAAGGATGGCGGCGGCCCCTATGGCCAGGCTGCTAAGGATGGCTGCTATCATTGCGTCCGAAATGCTCACGGACATAACGTAGGGGACGATGGCCAGGATGAGTCCGGAGGTAAGGATGGAGTGCGAAGACCCCTTGTACGCGGCCTCCAGGGCCGATTTCCGCCCGGCCGTTTTCCGGGCATTGAGGTAATAGGACGTAAAGAGGATGGAATAGTCGATGGTGGCGCCCATCAGGATGCCCTGGACGATGAGATAGGCCAGGTAGTAAAGGGTGTTGCCGCCCAGGCCGCTGGCCCAGATGTTGGCCCATACGCCGGCCAGCACGGCCAGCACCAGCGGGAAGGGAACCAGGATGGAGCGGAAGGTGAGGGCCACGATGAGGAAGATGGAAAGAGCCGTAAGGAGCGTTAACAGAAGCACTTCCCGGGGAAATCCGTCCTTGAGTTCCTTGTACATCTGGGATTCTCCAATCCAGTAATGCGGTTTTTCCAAAGTTTCATCGGCCGCAGCCCGGACCCGCAGCACATAGTCGAAGGTGGGTTCCGATTCCGGCTCGTAATCGCTGAGGATGGCGGCGGCGGAGTAGTTCTTGCCACGGAGCATTCCCACCTGGGAAAGCAGCTGTTCCCGTGCCTGCAGGACCAGGGTCCGGGTGCTGTCGGGGACCATGCCGGCCACGGCGGGGTCCACCAGGAGGGTATCGGCAAGATAGTCCAGCAGGGTGCCGGGGGCGATGGCGGTCTGGGGGTCGAAGTCCTTCCGGGCTCCAAAGTAGAGATAAAGCAGGTCCATCTCTTCCCGGGAGACTGGAATGCCGGCGGCGGAAAGGGCTTCGTACATCCGGGCGGAGGAATACCGTTGCCCGGAGAGAGCCATCTCCAGCAACCTTTCCTGGGGCGTGGGCTCCGGTTCGGGTTCAATGACAGAGGCTGGCGCCTCGGAGAGAGCATCGGCATTTTCTTCAGCGATCGGAGAGGCATCAGCCTCTGTCACCTTCTCCGGCCTTGTTTCATTGACGGGTGCATCGGCATTTCCTTCAGCGACCGGAGAGGCATCAGTCCCTGTCTCTCCCGGAAGGGGTTCCGGACCGGCGGCAATTACGGCGTCCAGGTCCTTCTCGAAGGCGGCCAGCCGTTCGGCCGTTCCCTTGGGGATGAACGCGGCGTAGAGCCGCTTGGGCAGGATGTCCTTCTGGACGAAGCTCACGAATTCCTTGGGGGTCATGGTTCCCCGCCTCCTTCCCGCCAGGCGGTACAGTGTGTTCACCTGGCCGGTTTCCTGCCCGGTGAAGGCCGCCATCCCTTCGGCGGTGTAGGACCGGGTGGCCTGCTCATAGGTGAAGGGTTTCTCCTCCTGTTCGGGGGATACCTCTTCGGAGACGGAAATGACGGTGACGGGTTCCGGAACGACGGCGGTAGTGTCGGGAATAACGGTCTCTTCCTGTGCAACCGGTTCTTCCTTTACTACCGGAACGGGCTTTTTCTTCGGCGCCTGGGGCATCAGCGATTTCATCAGCTGCTCCGGATTGAACCGGCCCTCCGGAATCAGTCCCCGGGCCGACAGTTCTTCGGCAGTTTCCTGCAATTCCTGCATACTCATCCGCTCCGTGCGCCGGGGGTGGGTCTGGGCATAATAGACCAGCTGCAGCAGGTCCTCCGGAATCTCCGGCAGGGGTTCTTCCGTGAGCCCGTCGGCCAGGGAAAGGAGTTCCTCTATGGTACGTGGGCGCCTCACCAGGGAAGGGTAGCTCACGCTCTGCCGCACCATGGGATCCGTCCCAATTTGGTCCAGCAGGGCAGGAATGGCGTCTTCTTCCTCATTGGCGTAAAGCAGCATGAGGGCATTGCCCTGGATGTGGGCATCGGTGGCCGTGCTGTTCCACTGGGGGGAGAAGGTGAGGGGCGTACGGCGCTGCAGCAGGAAAAAGCCCACGGACACGGCCAGGAAGAGGATGGCCACCGGGATGCGGAACCGCTCCTGGAAACGTGCCAGGGGGGCGGCCGGAAGCACCGGGACCTTCTTCCGCGTAGCTTCCACGCCGCGGTCTCCCCAAAGGATGAGGGAAGGCAGCACGGTGAAGTTGCAGATGAGCGAGATGGCAACGCCCTTGGCCAGCACTATGCCCAGGTCGGCCCCTATCTTCATCTTGATGAAGCACAGCATCAGCAGGCTCACGATGGTGGTGAAGGCGCTGCTGAGAATGGAGGCCGATGCGTGGTCCACGGCCGTTTCCATAGCGGCGGCGGGCAGTTTTCCCTTCTGCTTTTCCTGCCGGAATCGGTTCATCAGGATGATGGAATAGTCCATCGAGAGCACCATCTGCAGCACGGACGTGAGGGTGTTGGTGAGCATGGAGACGCTGGGAAGCAGCGCATTGGTGCCCATATTGATGACCACGGCATAGCCTACGGTTACCATAAAGAGCAGCACCTCCATCACCGACGAGCTCATGATGAGCAGTACCACAAAGAGCAGGGTTACCCCCAAGGCCAGGGTCTTGGGCAAGTCACTGGGCATCAGGGCGTTCCCATCGGCAAAGATGGTTCCGAACTCCTCCATCTGGGCGCCCATTCCGGGAAGTTCCGCCTCCAGCAGGTCCATTCCCTGCTTCATGGGGGAGCTGTCCGGAAGATACACCACCATATTGGTGTTGATGTTGACGTGCGGGACCAGGAGGGCGCACACCACCGCCGCCACCGTCATAAAGATGAACAGCGGCAGCCGGTATTTTACCAGCAGGCGGGGGATATGCTTGATCCGGCTCTCCAAGGGGCTTGTTTTTTTAGCCTGCAAAGATACGCCATTTTCCCGGAAAAACGTTATCTTTGTATAATTCAATACTCTATTATGGATACCATCAATACCGCCTATGTCTCCGACAAGTACCAGTACACTATGGGAAAGTCGTATCTGGAATGCGGAAAGCAGGACCAGATTGCCGTGTTCAACCTGTTTTACCGGAAAGCCCCGGAGAACAACAACTGGGCTGTGGTAAGCGGCACGGAGGAGGTGATTGAAATGGTGCAGCGGCTGGGTACGGAGCCGGAAGAGTTTTACGAGAAATTCCTTCCGGGAGAGGAGTATAAAGAATTCCGGAAGTACCTGAGCACCATGAAGTTCACGGGCGATTTATACACTATGCGGGAAGGGGAGATCGCTTTCCCCAACCAGCCGGTGGTCATTGTGGTGGGGCCGATGATCCAGGCCCAGGTGCTGGAAACCCCCATGCTCTGTATCCTGAACCACCAGATGGCGGTGGCCACCAAGGCCTCCCGTGTGTGCCGTTCTACGGACAAGCCGGTTTCGGAGTTCGGTTCCCGCCGGGCGCACGGTCCCTGGGCGGCGGTGTATGGCGGCAAGGCGGCCCAGATTGCCGGCTGCGCCAGCTCCTCCAACATCCTCACCGGCGCCTTCAACAACGTGCCTTCCACCGGAACCATGGCACATAGCTTCGTCACCTCCTACGGCAGCACCGTGGAAGGGGAGCACCAGGCCTTCTGCGACTATATCAAGACCCACCGGGGAGAGAACATCATCCTGCTCATCGACACCTACGATACGCTCAAGTGCGGAGTGAAGAACGCCATCCGGAGCTTCCGGGAAAACGGCATCGACGACAATTACGCGTCCGGTTACGGCATCCGGCTGGACAGCGGAGACCTGGCGTACCTGTCGCAGGAAGTGCGCCGTATCCTGGACGAACACGGCTGCTTCAAGTGCAAGATCTTCGCCACCAACGGCCTGGACGAATACCTGATCACGGACCTGGAGCGCCAGGGCGCCCGGATCGACAGTTACGGCGTGGGTGATGCCATCGCCACCTCCAAGGCCGCTCCCTGCTTCGGCAATGTGTACAAGCTGGTGCAGGTGGATGACGAGCCCGTTCTCAAACGTTCGGAAGACAAGATCAAGCTCATCAATCCGGGCTTCCAGATCACCTGGCGCATATCGGCCCAGGACAAGGAAAAGGGCAATTCCCTGGACGGCTACGTATTCAAGGCCGATGTAACCTGCCTGCGGGGCGATGCCATGGACCTGGCCATCCAGCAGGGGAAGACCTTCACCGTCCGCGACGAATACGATTCCTTCAAGACCAAGACCTTCGAGGAGGGCCAGTACGAGGCCCGTCCGCTCCAGCTGCAGTCCGTGAAGGCGGGAAAGCGTATAGCCCCTTATTACTCCCTGGAGATGAAGAAGGCCTTCTACAAGGACAACCTCCATCACTTCTCCCCGGCCGAGCGCCGTCTCATCAACCCCCACTATTACAAAGTGGACATCTCCGACGCCTTGTACGACGTGAAGATGTCCATCATCGGGAAACTCGTCAAGGAAATTGAGGAGTTTAAGATCGATTAAAGGGTACTCATCCGGTCCACGCACAGTTCTACAAGCTTGCGGATGGCAGGCTTGTAGTCCGGGTTGGAGCTCTTGAGATAGCGGTTGGCTATGATGCAGCAGACCGTGGAGGCGTTGTGGCCCAGGTGGGCGGCCAGGCCGGCCAGGGGAGAGCTCTCCATCTCGAAGTTGGTGATGCGGTACTTCTC
>JAEEQF010000092.1 GCA_016285175.1 Bacteroidales bacterium | reverse complement strand
GCCATACATTTCAAAACTGTCTCCTGCAGACCAGACAACCTTGGCAAAATTATCGGCCCCGTTCATCTCCATATAGGATTTGGTTGGGCTGAAGAAGCCCGCTTCCAGCGTGCTGGTTTCCCCGGCAACGGTTTTCATATAAGGGGTCTGGTCTATGGCCGTCCAGGGATCGATCATCGTTGGACGCTCCTGTTCCGGAGTCTCTACCGTAACTTCCTTGGCGCAGGAAAGCACCATCAGCGGAACAACCGCCAGCAAAGCAAATAAAGCATTCTTTTTCATAGCGCGTTCCAATTAAAAGTTAAACAGGGGCGGAGCAAATCCCGGATCTACCGGATTCACGGGGAATCCCTCATTGCTGGCAGTGAGTACGCTGTTCTCTGCAGAGAGCAGCAGTACCTGCACATCAGGCTCTAGATAGGTTTGTTTCATAACTAATATGGGCTAGTTCTACAAACATACAAAAAATCTTTCAAAGTCGGTCCGTTTTTACTATTTTTGTAGATAGCATAACTACCTAACCATGAATAGAACACTTCTCCTTGCTTTTTTGGCATCCCTGTTCTGTGTCTTTTCCTGTACGGAAGTATCGCCCGAGATCACTATCCCGCAAGATACGTATTCCATCGATGCGGACGGCGGCGAGTTGTCCCTGCAGATGTCCTCCAACGTAAGTCTGGCCCTCCGCCCTTCCGTGGACTGGATCAAGATCGTGGCCGTTTCGGACGGCTCCTGCCTTGTCCGGGTATCGGCCAATCCGGATTACAATTCGCGTACGGGAAGCATCGTATTTACGCATGCGGAGAGTTCCCTCTCCAAGGAAATATACATTCAGCAGGGGGAACAGATCGGCCTGGTTACCAAAAGCGACAACTATGACCTGGACTATACCGGGCAGACATTCAGCCTCCCGGTTTCCAGCAACGCGGAGCTCACGGTAAGCGTATCGGCCGACTGGATCCATCCCGCCAAAACCAAGGGCCTGGAAGAACATACCCTATCTTTCCAGATTGACGAAAACCTGGGCAAGGAGAGCCGGACGGCCGAAATCCTTCTTTCCGCCGGGAACAAGACCCGGCGCGTAAGCGTAGTGCAGAAGGCAACCAAGTCGGTCCCGGACACCTGGGAGGAAATCCGGGAATCGGAGAAAATGGCCAGCGAAGTGGCCCAGTCGGTGCAGACCATCCTGGCCAGCCATTCCGAGGACACGCCGGCCACAACCCTTGCGGCCGAGATTGAAAAACTGCCGCAGGTAATTTCTTCCTCTGCCGACCAGGAAGGAGAGAATATCCGTCTGATGAAAAGGGACAGCACCTTCACGACGGTGGTCCTGCATCCGGAGAAATACGGGATCGATCCCACGAAACTCAAAGCCACCACAAATAGCAAAGCCCGCCCCAGGGCAGCGGAAAAACCCGGTTTAAGGTCTGACAAGCAGCCGCGGCAGAAGGTCCTGCTACTGGCACCCTATCAATCCTCCTATGTGGTTGACAACACGGATTATGGCAACCGTAACATAGATTACAAATCGCTGAAAAAACAGTTCAACGATTTAAATATCAGCTTTAACTACTATCTGGACAGCGATGCCGACCTGGACAAATTCAGGGCCGACACAATGGCAAAGTACGATTTGGTACTTATCCGCACGCACGGCGGTTCCTGGATATTCAACAAGGATCAATCCTATACGGTGTGTTCCACCGGACAGAACTATCAGGAATTCCCGGAAGATTTCGATCCCAAGCTGTTCAGTACGTTGGAGACCGAAATCATGGCCCATTCGTCCATTCACAGATACGTAATTACCGCAGCCTGGCTTGAGGCAACCTCCCAGAATATCGGATTTCCGTCAACCATCATTTATAACGGCAGTTGCGAAAGCAACGTGAATTCCGACTTCAGCGATTTCTTTACGCGGAAAGGCGCCGCCGCCTATTCCGGTTTTTCAGATGAGGTCCATTATAAGTATTCCAATGCGGTCTTATACTCCCTCTGCCGTTCTTTCTGTATGGGCATGACCGTACTGGACGCCTTCGAATACATCAAGCGGGATTCGGAGCTGATGACCAGCGAAATACGGCAATGTCTCACCGAATACCCTTGTGAATTTACCTGGGATGTCAAGGAGAACCGCCGCACGATCGTGGACCCCACCCCCTTTGATCTGTACGGACACCAGGAGGGAGACAAAGTGTCGCTGAACTGGAGCGTCCGGAAATCTACCGGCAATTATCGCTATACCGTCACGGTGGGAGAAAAAGAATATCCGGCCGGGTCCAACCTCTCCCTCTCCATTCCTGCCGGCGCCCCCGGCCAGTACGGATGGACCGTCCGGGCCGATCTGTACATGAATAACTCCTGGATTTTAAATTCTTACACCAGCGATCAGGACTATTTTACGGTGACCCAGACTTCACCGGGATTCACGGTCACTACCGGAGCGCCTTCGTCCCTCACCGATAAAGGAGCCACGTTCATGGTCTCTTATGAAAACAAGCAGGGGCTTTATCCTCTCACGGGAGGTATCGTCTATTCTATTTCCCAGCGCGAACCGGCTATCGGACTTTCCGCCTGCATCCGGTCAAGCGTCTTTGTAGATAGCAATCCTTTCAAGGTTACCACGGGCGAACTTAATCCGTCAACGAAGTATTATGTCCGGGCCTATGTCATAACAGGCACATCCCCCGATACACCGGCGTCGGAGCAGCAGGTCCATTATGGCGAAGTTGTGCAATTTGAGACACAAGCGCCCCAAGGCAAGACAGACTCCGGTATCGTGTTCGAGACCGAAGACTTCAACAAGCTCACCGCCATCCAGTTCGACAATGTGGAGGTGGGCTCCACCGCTTCCCTCAAGTTCTATATGTGGAACCGGTCCACCCACTACGTTACAGTAAGGCTGGCATCCATCCCGGACGGTTTCTCGCTCAATATGGTGCATGACAGGGAGGTGGCCCTGGCCCCGAACGAGGGAATCTCTCCCACCCTGTTTTTCTCTCCCACCCGGGTCGGTCCCTGGCCGGGAACCATAATCTTCGATGTGGGAGATTCTTATTATCCGGTTGAGCTGCCGGTAACGGGATATGCCGTGGATTCTCACGTATCCGTAACCGGTGTATCCCTGGACAAGACGGAACTGACCCTCACCGTGGAAGACCAGTACACGCTCCACGCCACCGTCAATCCTTCCGATGCCACCAACAAGAACGTCTCGTGGAAGAGCCTTGAACCGTCTGTGGCCAAGGTGGAGAACGGCGTTGTAACGGCCTTGTCGCCCGGATCGGCCCGGATCCTGGTAACAACGGAAGACGGCGGCTATACGGCCACCTGCATAGTGACGGTAAGGGCCATCAACGGCGGTCACGAAGGAACGGGCGGTGATGAATGGAATCTTTAATCATGGAGGGCAAGACAATGAAAACAAGCCATATCGCATTTACCTGCATCTTATCCCTTTTGCTCACCGCCGTCTCCTGTAACAAAGAACAGGGCTTCGACCCGGAAGGACCGGAACTTACCTTCCGGGCGGTAGGGGCCGAAGAGGCAGAATCCAAGACCGCCCTCCGCAGCGACGGCTTCGTGGTTTGGGAGCCCCAGGACGAAATCATGGTCTACTACGGCAACCAGTCGGGAAAATTCACCTCCACCAATACCTCCCGGGTTACTACGGCCGAGTTCAAGGGACGGCTGGGGAATCTGGTAATGAATGACAGCCAGTCTTTCCTGGGTGTCTATCCCTATAGCGCCGCCCGCTCCAACGACGTCAACTCCGCCGGAGACGGATTCAGCGCCTACCTGCCCTTCGAGCAGACGGCGGTAGAAGGCGGTTTTGCCGATGACCTGTTCCTTAGCGCAGGCCGAAGCCTGAACTTCGACCTGTATTTCTACAACCTCTGCGGCGGTGTCAAATTCACCCTGTCGGAACCCAACGTGAAAAGGATCGCCTTCAGTGCGAACGGAAACGAAAGCCTGGCCGGCACCGGTTACTTTGACTACCCTATCTCCAGCGTACCCACCTACTCCCACGCCGGTTCGGACGCCAGGGCAAGGATAGTCCTCTCCGCGCCCAATGGCGAGACCTTCAAGACCGGTGTCTGGTACTACATGGTTGCCTTCCCCGTCAAACTCAGCAAGGGCTTTACGATAGACCTTTACAGTTCCACCAACCTGATTGGCACCATCAAGAGCGACAAGCCGGTGGAGATCAGGCGGGCCAGGTGGGGCATCCTGAAGGAACTGTCCGCCCCGGTGGACCCGCCCGTGAGCCTGGAAGCCGTAGATCTGGGCCTCTCCGTCAAGTGGGCCAACATCAACCTGGGAGCCACTGCCCTGAACGATTATGGCAACTACTACTCCTGGGGAGAAACCCAGCCCGAAAACGGAAACTACACTTGGAGCAACTACCAGTGGGGTTCCCCCACCTCCGGCTTTAAGAAATATTCCCGTGAACAGGGTAAGACCGTACTGGATCCCGAAGATGACGCCGCCACCCAGGCACTTGGAGACAAGTGGAGGATGGCCACCATTGAAGAGTTCCGGGAACTGGTGGATAAATGTGACTGGGAACGGACAAGCATTGACGGGGTAACCTGCTACAAGGTTACGGGCAGCAATGGCCAATTCATCTACTTCCCGGCCTATCCCGGCTATTATGACGGCGGTATCACGGAACGGGGTGTGAACGGCTATTACTGGTCCTCCACCATCATGACATCCAACTGGCAGCGCGCCCAGAACCTTTGGTTCAAGAACGGGATTGAAATCAACACGGGTGAACGTTATTATGGAGAGGTAATCCGTCCCGTCTATGGAGACCGGGCGTCCCCCCTGTTGCGGTCCAATCCCAACACTTTGGATTTTGGCACTGTAGCCGTAGGCAGTTCGGCCAGCCAGACCGTTCAGGTGACCAATGAAGGTGCTGCCGGAACCAAGGTAGAGATGAATATTCCGGAAGGATTCAGCGTAAGTCCCTCCTCCGGAGTCTATCTCAATGCCAAGGAAAGCAAGACTTTCACCATTACATTCAGCCCCACGGAAGCCAAGGACTATTCTTCCTATCTCACCTTCAGCTTTGACGGCGGTGTCTCATTCCTCACCATCTCTGCAATGGGAGAGGCCGCAGGATATGCCAAACCGCAAATCGTAGACCTGGGGCTCAGCTCCAAATGGGCCTCCTTCAACCTGGGCGCCACCTCTCCGGAACAGACCGGAGCCCTGTTCGCCTGGGGCGAGGTGGAGTCCAAGACCTACTTCTCCTGGGACAACTACCGCTGGGGCCGGGAGGACGCTCCCACCAAGTATAAGAGCGGGCAGGGAGTATACGCCCTTCTGAGCGAGGACGATGCCGCCACCCAGATTCTGGGAGAAGGCTGGAGAATGCCCACAAGTAACGATTTCTGGGAGCTGTTTGCCTATTGCACCTGGTCTAAAACCACCAAGAACGGTGTTCCCGGTTACAACATCAGCCGGAATGGGAAAACCATTTTCCTCCCGTCCTTTGATAATGATGAGCTGCACTACTGGACAGCCTCTGTCGCAGGGAATCTGGACAGTAAAGCCCACGCCAACGGCTGGTCCAACGAATATGGGAGATGGCTTAGCTGGTTTGATTTCCGCTATATAGGGAATGTGATCCGCCCTGTATATGGTGCTGGTATGACCTCTTTTTCACTGTTAACCTACTCAATCCCCAAAGACTTTGGAGAAGTACCTGTGGGCGAGTCGGTTACGCAAACGCTCAGGTTCACCAACTCGGGAAACCACAGGACCGTAATAACCTACAGTTCCCATCCTGACGGGTTCTCCTGCGACTTTGTCAGCGGAACGGTCCTGGAGCCCGGAGTCACCGTTCAGGTTAATTTTGTCTTCACTCCAACACGCGAAAAGACTTACTCCGGAACATTCAGGTTCAATGAAGATCAAAAAGCATTTAATGGCAATACGAAATTCATGGAGTTCACCCTTACCGGAAAGGGCGTGAAACCGGCTGACCCGCACCCGGATGCCATAGACCTGGGCCTGTCGGTAAGGTGGGCCGACCACAATGTGGGTGCCACCACCCCCGAAGGCTATGGAAAGTTTTACGCGTGGGGCGAGACCAGCCCCAAGAACACCTACGATTGGAGCACTTACAAATGGGGCTCGGATATGTACTCCCTTACCAAATACTGCTTCCTGCCCGCATATGGAACTAATGACGGCAAGAGGACCCTGGAGAAGGCCGATGACGCCGCTTCCGCCAACTGGGGATCAGGATGGCGCATGCCCACCCAGGCCGAGTTAGAGGAACTGTTGAACAACTGCACCTGGACCTGGACCACTGTGAACGGTGTCAAGGGATACAGGGTTTCCAGCAAGAAAAACAGCAACAGCATTTTCCTTCCTGCGGGCGGCCAGATATCTGAAACGGAACCCAGCAATGCGGGTGAGACCGGTTTTTACTGGACCTCTGAACTGTCCGGGAACCCTGGAGCTGCGGCTGGTTTCTATATGCATTCGTCACAGAAGGATTTCATGAATTATGTCCGCTATATGGGTCTTACCGTCCGTCCCGTATTTGACGGAAGCGCCTCTTCCGCTCCGGTCCAGATTCCGTACCGGAACACTTCGGAACCTGAGCCACTGGGATTCTCTCATGTAGCACACTAATACTCACTTGCCAAACCGCCACCATACAATGAAACATCTGTTCAGACTGATAACACTGGCCGCCCTCCTGTGCGTATCCTACCTGGCCAAGGCGCAGGATGTCATTACCAAGACGGACAACACAACCATTACGGTCAAAATAGTGGAAGTGGGCCCCACCTTCATCTCCTATCGGCGATGGAGCAACCTGAGCGGCACCGTGTACCGGATCCGCAAGGACGAGGTGAAAAAAATCACGTACAAGGATGGCAAGGAGCAGGTGTTTAATAATGCTCCGAAAGCCGCCACCACACCTCCTCCGGCTGCTCAGCAGGAAAAGCCCGCCGCTACCCCAACCCCTCCTCCTCCGGAGGCTGCAAAACCCGAAGAGACAACGCCCAGCCAGGGAAAACTGCAATATACAAAGGGAGGGTATACCCTGGACGGGAAAACGCTGACACCCTCCCAGCTTCGCCAGCTGATAGGAGACCAGGCCTATTACCAAACTTACGAGAATGCCGTCAAAAAGCGGAAGACCGGAAAGACGCTGAGCATCCTGGGCGGCATAACCCTCGCCGGAGGAGCGGCTGTGGCCGGTATCGGTCTGCTTAACAAGGGCCAATCGGCCGAAATCCAGTATTACGATGCCGATAACCCCGAGATCATCTATGGAACGGCCACAGCTGCCGGCGGAACGGGCAAACTGTCCCCGCTGGTGATAGGAGGCGGAGTGGCCATGGCCCTGGGCGCCACTTTCCTGATTATCGGCATCCCCGTCTCCAGCGGCGGCACCAGGCAGCTGAAGGGCATTGCCGATAACTATAACCGGCGCAGCGGGTACGGCGCCGTACTGAACATAAGCCCGGCTCCGTACGGAATAAGCCTGGCGCTGCGGTTCTGATTCCCCGCTGAAAAACCTGCCCCCGGAACGGTGAAAACCATTCCGGGGGCAATGCTTTACTGTTTAGGCGCAGCTTAGTCCTCTTCCTGCTCCTGGGCGGCGTATTCGGCCAGCAGCTTGGTCTGGACGTCGGCCGGCACCTGGACGTATTCCGCGAACTTCATCTGGAAGGTGGCGGAACCGCCGGTGAGGGAGCTGAGGATGGTGGAGTAGCGGTAGAGCTCGGCCAGCGGCACGCGGGCGTGCAGCACGGTGAAGCCCTTCTCCATATCCTGGTTCATGATCATGCCGCGACGGGTATTAAGGTCGCTCATGCAAGGGCCTACATACTCG
>JAEEQF010000091.1 GCA_016285175.1 Bacteroidales bacterium | reverse complement strand
GCCCTGTTTGTGGACGCTGGCAATGTGTGGGATCTGCCCACCGAGGATCTCATGCTGGAAAGCGAATACCTGGGAGAATTCCGCTTCAAGACCCTGCCGCAGTCCATGGGCCTGGACTGGGGCCTGGGTATCCGGATTAACCTGGACTTCCTGCTGGTACGGCTGGATGCCGGTATCCGCATCCATGACCCGCAGCGGGATGCAGGAGACCGCTGGGTTGCCCCCAAACAATGGTTTAACGGCAACTACGCAATACACTTCGGCGTGGGCTATCCGTTCTAGCGAACGGACATAATAGTTTTTAAGGAAGAGCGCCTTTTCTCTTGATTCAACCTTTCCCGTAATATTTGGGCCAGCAGGCCTCCAAGTACGCGCGCAGGACGTTTTCGTGCTTGTTGGGGGCCGGTTCGTAGAAAACCGTGCCCTTGAGGGCGTCCGGAAGGAATTCCATATCCACAAAATGCCCCGGATAATCGTGGGCGTATTTGTAGCCGTCACTGTAATTGAGCTCCTTCATCAGCTGGGTGGGGGCGTTCCGGATGGGGAGGGGGACCGGCTGGTTGCCGGAGCGCTTCACCTCGGCCAGGGCGCTCTCCAAGGCCATATAGGAAGCGTTGCTCTTGGGGCTTGATGCCAGATACACAGTTGTTTCCGCCAGGGGGATCCGCCCTTCCGGCATGCCTATCTTGGATACCACCTCAAAACAGGCGTTGGCCAGCAGCAGGGCGTTGGGATTGGCCAGGCCCACGTCTTCCGAGGCGCTGAGGCACAGTCTCCGGGCAATGAACAGGGGATCTTCACCGCCGTCTATCATCCGCGCCAGCCAGTAGATGGCAGCGTTGGGATCGGAGCCCCGGATGCTCTTGATAAAGGCCGATATAATATCGTAGTGCATCTCCCCATCCTTGTCGTAGATGGCCATGTTTTCCTGGATGGACTCCGTGACCACGGCGTTGTTTATTACGATGGGGGAGCGGCCGGCCTGGGCGTCCACCACTATCTCCAGCACGTTCAGGAGTTTGCGGGCGTCGCCCCCGCTGTAGCGCATCAGCGCCTCCGTTTCCTCCACCTTTATCTCTTTCTCCTTCAGCAGGACATCTTCCTTTAACGCACGGTCCAGGAGAACTTGTAAATCGGCCTTATCCAAGGATTTGAGCACAAAGACCTGGCAGCGGGAGAGCAGGGGAGTGATTACCTCGAAGGAAGGGTTTTCCGTGGTGGCGCCCACCAGCACGATGGTACCGTTCTCCACGGCCCCCAGGAGCGCATCCTGCTGCGCCTTGTTGAAGCGGTGGATTTCGTCGATGAACAGGATGGGGGCGCCCTTCTGCTGGAACAGGGAGTTTCCCTTGGCCTTTTCGAACACTTCCCGCACTTCCTTCACCCCCGCCGTAACGGCCGATAAAGTAAAGAAGTCCCGGTCCAACGTCTGGGCGATGATATGGGCCAGGGTGGTCTTACCCACCCCCGGAGGGCCCCAGAGAATGAAGGAACTGAGATTCCCGCTTTCAATCATCTTCCGGAGGATGCAGCCTTCGCCCACCAGGTGCCGCTGGCCCACATACTGGTCCAGTGAAGAAGGACGCATCCGCTCGGGAAGCGGAGGAAGCATGACGGAAGAAGCGCTCATCTAAATCTCCTTTGAAAAAACACGCCGGCGGCGTTTGAATTCCTTTTCGTACAGGTTCCAGACATTCTGGATGCTGTTGTTGGTTTCCATCTCGGCATTGGATTCGCCGTACTTGAATCCGCCTTCTATCAGGTTGGGGATGATCTCGTTGAACAGGATGGCGTGCACGCCCCGGTTCCGGTACTCCGGATCCACGGCGATGAGCAGCAGCTCCAGCGCCTCCTCGTGCTTCAAGTACATGGATTTGACCAGGTGCCACCAGCCGAAGGGGAAGAGGTAACCCCTTCCTTTCTGGACGGCACGGGCGATGGACGGCATGGTAACGGCCAGGGCCACCATCTTGCCGGCGGCATCCTCCACCAGCGTCACATACTTGAAATCCAGCAGGCCCAGGAAGCTGTCTATATAGTGGTCCATCACTTCCTGGGGGAGTACGGTAAAGTCGAAGAGCTCGCAGTACGTCCGGTTCACCAGGTCGAACATCTTCTGGCCATATTTTTCCGAGCGGATCTGTTTCTTGGTAATCTTGCGGATATGCAGGTTATAGCGCTCTTGCAGGAGGGCCGAAGCCTTGGACACCTTCTCCGGCACCTTATCGGGCACAAAAATGCGGTATTCCAGCCAGTCGTTCACTTTCCCGAAGCCCAAAGCCTCAAAATGGGCTCCGTAATAGGGATAATTGAAGCGGAGGGCATAGGATGAAATGTCGTCGAAGCCTTCAATGACGCACCCCTCATTGTCAAAATCCGTGAAGCCCAGGGGACCTGTTATGGTAGTCATCCCATGCTGCTTGCCAAAGGCGGCTACCGCCTCTATCAGTGCCCGGGAGACTTCCTTGTCATCTATGAAATCTATCCAGCCGAAACGGACCTCGGCGTGATTCCAGTCCCGGTTGGCAATCTGGTTGATGATGGCGGCTACGCGCCCTGCTATTTTGCCGTCTTTATAGGCCAGGAACAGTTCCCACCGGGCGTATTTGCCCATAGGATTCTTCTTCGGGTCCAGGGTGCCCATCTCGTCCATAAACAGGCCGGGAACATAATAAGGGCAATCCTTATAGAGATGCAGGGGAAACTTCACAAAGTTGCGAAGATCTGCGCGGGACTGGACCGTTTTGATGGTAACAGGCATAGGAAGTATCTTTCTCTTAGTACAACGTGTATTATGCAAAAATACTATTTTTTTCCGCTCAAAACAAATACGGCCCCCGGAAAACCGGAGGCCGTATAAAAAGCAGGGGAGGGGAATCCCTTAGTTCTGGGACATGTAGAAGTCCATGCTGCCGGTATAGCCCTTGATGCTGGCATTAAGGGTGAGGTTCATCTTCTTGTCGGCCGGATATTCGTACGAACCGTTGATGCTGCCGCTGAAGAACTTATTGCCTTCCGGCAGGGAGAAACTGATGGTCTTGCCGGACTCATTGATCTTATATGTGCCCGCAATGGCCGGAATATCATCCCCTGTAAAGTTGATGACGAAGGTGTTATTGCCGGTAAAAATGAATTCCCTCACTTGGTAACCGACGTAATCGTTGGGATCGATGTTGACACCTTTGTCCTGGGCATATTTGGCAATCTCATTGAGGTCACAGCCGGAGAAGTCATGCGAGAAGGACGCGCTGCCGGAAACTGTTATCGTCATATTGTCAATCTTCCAGTTACGGTTGGCATTTTTCTGATCCTGGGCAGTAGGATCCGGAGTATCCGTCACTTTGGCATTGGTTGACCTGTAACCTTCGTTTCCTTCAGGATTAACCAGTACAACTATATCGCTGCCGATACCGGAAACGGTTACGCTGCCGAATCCGGGAATGGAATATGTGCCACTATTTTCCGTGAACGATAAAACGATGGTCTCGATATCACCCACGGCCAGCTTGGTGGGAACCTCGAGGACACGACGCTTCATAACGGCGCGCTGGGATTCCGTGAATTCAACGCTGATGACTTCATATAGGCCTCCGGTATTCTTCTCCAGATACTTGGGCAGATCCTGGGAAGGGAATTCAATTTTAACGGCCGCGGCCTTGGTGGGCGGATCCTGCATCACAATAACACCGCCAGCGGGTTTCTCCGGATCTTTCTTTTCACAGGAAACGATGAAGGGGAGTGCTGCTACAGACAGAGCAACTAAAATAAGCAAATTCTTTTTCATAGTTTGCAAATTTATTGAAAATTAATTAGTTACACTAGAAAAGCTTGAAATAGAAACCAAAGCGGATGTACGGGCACACCGGGATTTCGGAAACCAGACGCAGGAGCTTGGCAGCCTGGTCACTTTCCTTCAATCCCATGGTCTCTGCACTGATGACCGCAGTCTCATACTGCTCATAATTGGAAGCCACGGTGTATTTGCGGCTCTGGAGTTCCGGGCTGCCCCACAGCATGAGGCCCATGTCAAAGACAAAGCTGAAAGTCTTCTCCGGATTGAGGGCACGGCCAAAGCCAAGGCCCAGATAAGGCATTACAGCCCAGTGCTTTACATCCACATAGGCCGTTCCTTTCTTATCCGTGGTAATGCCGTTGACGGCGGTCTTGGCCCAGTCTTCGGGATCCAGCACCTTGCTTAAATCGGCCGATACGGAAAGGAGCTTTCCGTTATTTACGAATGCACCGGCGGAGAAATGGAAGCCGCCTTTCTTGGAAAGATAGAAATCTGCCAGCAGATGGCCGGTACCGGAACCCCATACCTTGGCCGAAACGGGAAGATTGTCAAGGTTCCGGCCCTCGATGGTACCCAGGTTCAACGTAGCGTTTACGGGAATGAGGGAACCATAGGGATCGATGCCGTAACCGGCACGCAACTGGACGGAATGACCCATCGGCATGGCCAGGTCCAGACCCACGCCGTCTACGCCAAGGGTAACGCCCAATGCCATGTGATTGAACACCATGCTGTCCTGGGCCTTAGCCTGAGGTACGGCCAGAATAGCCGCAGCAAAAACAAGTACAAGAATTCTTTTCATATTTTTGTTAGAGTTAAGATTAGCTTCTAATCTTTGCAAATATAGCAATTACTTTTAGATAAGCAAGCTATAGGCCTTTACTTTTTTGGTTTAACACGCATGATCCATTTTGTTACACAATTGATATTATGTTAACTAATAGATACGGAAACACTTCCCTGGCCCGAAACGGAACAGATTTAAAAAAAATGCGTATATTTGAAAACTAAAACCAAATTAGTCTGTATGAGTCCAGAAATAGCCGCCACCATAGACAGCATCGAAGTAAACCTGAATGCCGGTGGCATGAATACTATCAATATTATCCTGGCTTTCGTAATGTACGGCGTTGCACTTGGAATCAAGCCGGGTATTTTCATCGAAGTGTTCAAGAAGCCCAAATCCGTAATCCTGGGCGCTATATGCCAGTTAGTCCTGCTGCCTGCGTTCACCTGCCTGCTGGCCATCCTGCTCACTGGCTGGATTTCCCCCATGATGGGCCTTGGTATGATTCTGGTGGCAGCCTGCCCGGGCGGGAACATCTCCAACTTCATGTCTTCGCTGGGCAAGGCCAATATTGAGCTATCTGTTTCACTTACAGCTATTTCTACGGCTCTCGCAGTCTTCATGACCCCGCTTAATTTCTGGCTCTGGGGTAACATTTATGTTCACACCGCCAATGTGGCCCATGCAGTGCCCACCCTGGTAATTCCGCTATGGGAAGTCTTCAAGACCATCTTTATCCTGCTGGGTATTCCGCTGGTTCTGGGCATCCTTACCAGCAGATTCCTTCCCAAGGTGGCCAATGCCCTTAAAAAGCCCCTCCAGTGGCTCTCAATCGTGATTTTCGTGGGCATGGTCATCCTGGCCTTCAGCGGCAACATCAACGCATTCCTCCAGTGCATCAAGTATATCTTCATCGTGGTGCTCATCCACAACCTGCTGGCCCTTACCCTTGGCTTCACCACGGCAACGGTGGCCAAACTCCCCTGGAAGGACCGCCGGACGCTCACCATCGAGACGGGCATCCAGAATTCCGGCCTGGGACTGGCCCTCATGCTGGGAACCAGCATTTTCGCCGGTTTCCCGCCGCACGGAGGCATGCTGGTCATTACAGCCTGGTGGGGCATCTGGCACATCATCTCCGGCCTCACTGTAGCTACCATATTTAACCGTACCCGTAAAGATGCCTGCGCCTAAAGCCTGGGAAAGCCATTGGACATACCGGCTCATGCGCCCGTACGTCAACTGGCTCATCCGCACTTCCCTGCTCTCCCTAAAAAAACGCGGTTCCCTGCCGCAGGACGGAGCCGTCATCCTGTGCCCCAACCACACCAACTGCCTCATAGACCCGCTGGTCTTGCTTCCCCTGATCCATAAGCGCGTGGTCTTCGGCGCCCGGCAGGATGTCTTCAAGAAACCCGTGATGAACTGGTTCATCAGGATGACGGGCGTGCTCCCCATCAGCCGCATCCGGGACGGCATCCGCGAGGTTTCCAACAACCATGAAACCTTTGCCGATTTTGAAGAATGCCTCTCCAGGGGCCTTCCGGTGTGTCTTTTCGGCGAAGGGACCCATCGGCAGATGCACTCCCTGCAACCCATCCGGAAGGGCCTTGCCCGTATGGCACTGGAAAGTGCATCGGCCAGGAAGACCTGGCTGGTCCCCGTGGGCATCGAATATGGAGACTGGACTCATTACACCACCACCTGCCAGGTGTCCTTCGGGACTCCCATCAACGTGAACGATGTGGTGGAATCCCATCCGGACCTCTTGCCTGGAGACCTGTGCAAACTCCTGCAGGAGAAGATATTCCAGGGAATCAAGGAGCAGATCCTCTATCTCCCGGACGACGAGACTTACCCCGCCGCCTGGGCAAAGGTCAAGGCCGGAAGAAAGCGCATGCCCTATTACCTCAAACTGATCATCGGCCTTCTCACCTTCCCCCTCTTCCTGCTGGCGGTGCTACTCTCCCTCCCCCTGCCCCAGCTGGCCGATTATGTATGTAAAAAATTGAAAGACAAGGCTTTTGGAAATTCCGTCCGCTTCCTGGTCCGGATGTTCGGCCTGCCCGTCCTGCTTATATTCTGGGGCATTGTCTTCTTCTGCACCTTCCCCTGGTGGGTTGCACTCCCCCTTACGCTCGCCGTCCTTTTCGCCTTCCCGGCCTTCTATGCCTGGCTGGCACTCGTGGACGGGAAAGACTGCGATTAAAGAACCCGTCAAATGTCAAGAAAAAGAATAGACCTGCTACTGGAAAACGAGACCATCGAGGCCGTCGCGGCCGAAGGGAAAGCCCTCACGCACGTGGACGGAATGGTGGTCTTCGTGGATTTCGCCGTCCCCGGCGACGTAGTGGACATCCAGGTATACAAAAAGAAGAAGAACTATATGGAAGGCTTTATCAAACGCATCGTGAAGCCTTCCCCCCATCGCCTGGAGCCCTTCTGCGAACACTTCGGCGTGTGCGGCGGATGCCGCTGGCAGCCCCTCCCCTACGCCATGCAGCTGGAAGCCAAGCGGCAGCAGGTGGAGGACCAGCTGGTGAGGATCGGCCATCTGGATGTACCGGAAATCCGCCCCACCCTGCCCTCGGAAAAGACGCAGTTCTACAGGAACAAACTGGAATTCAGTGCATCCTGCAGGCGCTGGCTGCTTAGCGGAGAGAACCCGGAGACCGTAACGGACTGGGAAGGCCTGGGCTTCCATGTGGGCAAGTTCTTTGACAAGGTACTGGACATTAAACAATGCTGGCTGCAGGCGGAACCTTCCAATTCCATCCGCCTCTTTATCAAGCGTTTCTGCCTGGAAAACGGCCTGGAATTCTACAACATCCGGGAGAACCGGGGCCTCTTCAGGAATATGTTCGTCCGCACCACGGAAAAAGGCGAGGTGATGCTCATCCTGTGCTTTGCCCGGGAAGAAAAGGACAAGCGGGAAGCCCTGCTGGACGCCGTGAGCGCCGCATTCCCGCAAATCACCAGCCTGTACTACGTTATCAACGAAAAGCTTAACGATTCCATCGGCGACCAGTCCCCCGTCCTCTATAAGGGGCAGGAGGCCATCTATGAGGAGATGGAAGGCCTTCGCTTCAAGATCGGACCCAAGTCCTTCTACCAGACCAACTCCCGCCAGGCCTACAGGCTTTACAGCGTAGCCCGGGAGTTCGCAGCCCTAACGGGAAACGAAGTAGTCTACGACCTCTATACCGGCACCGGAACCATAGCCCAGTTCGTAAGTCGGAAAGCATCAAAAGTATTTGGCATTGAATATGTTCCGGAGGCCATCGAAGACGCCCGGGCCAATGCCGCCGCC
>JAEEQF010000090.1 GCA_016285175.1 Bacteroidales bacterium | reverse complement strand
CGCAGACGAAGTTGCGATAGGGGTTATAGATGGCCGGCATGGTGCAGAAGGTGCCCAGCATGGTGTCCGGCTCATCGGCCGTTGCCTTGTAGTGGTCCTTGTAGAATACCCATACCAGCGCGGCGCCTACGAAACCGCCCAGCATCTGGGCCACGATGTAGCCCGCAACCGAGGCCCAGGGGAAGGAACCGGCGATAGCCAGGCCCAGGGTTACGGCCGGATTGAGGTGCGCACCGGAAACCGGACCGGCGATGAGCACGCCCATCATTACGGCCAGGCCCCAGCCCAGGGCGATGACCACCCATCCGGCGCCTTTGGCCTTGGAATGATTGAGGGAACAGGCGGCGCATACCCCGTCACCCAGTAAAACCAGCACCAGGGTGCCGATAAATTCAAAGATGTACTGATTCATAGTTTATTTGCTGATAGTTCTTGAAATGGCATCGGCCCAGCCGTCCCTGGCGGGCTGCATGTTGGTGCCGGAAGGGGTGAATTTGCGTTCCACCTGCCACTGCGCCTTGATCTCTTCCAGCGAGCTCCAGTAGCCAACCGCCAGGCCGGCCAGATAGCACGCGCCCATGGCCGTGGTTTCGGTGATCTGGGGCCGGATGACGGAAGTCTCCAGGATATCGGCCTGGAACTGCATCATGAGGTTGTTGCGGGAAGCGCCGCCGTCCACTTTGAGTTCGGCCAGTTTTACGCCGGCGTCCTTCTCCATGGCGCGTACGATGTCCATGGTCTGGAAGGCGATGCCCTCCAGCGCCGCGCGGGCGATATGGGCTGCGCTGGTGCCGCGGGTGATGCCGCAGATGACCCCGTGGGCGTACTGGTCCCAGTAGGGGGCGCCCATGCCGGTAAGGGCGGGCACGAAGTACACGCCGCCGTTGTCCGGGACGGTGGAGGCCAGTTCTTCAATCTGGGCCGATGAGCGGATGATGCCCAGGCCGTCCCGCAGCCACTGGACTACGCTGCCGCCCACGAAGATGGAGCCTTCCAGGGCGTAATTCACCTTGTTGCCGATTTTCCAGGCTATGGTGGTGAGGAGGTTGTTCCGGGAAAGGATGGGCTTCTCCCCGGTGTTCATGAGCAGGAAGCAGCCGGTGCCGTAGGTGTTCTTCACTGCGCCGGGCTCCGTGCACATCTGGCCGAAGAGGGCGGCCTGCTGGTCACCGGCGATGCCGGCGATGGGCACCTCGTGGGCGAAGATGGTGGTTTTGGTGTATCCGTAGATTTCCGACGAGGAGCGGACGGACGGCATCATGGAGCGGGGGATTCCCAGCAGGTCCAGCAGTTCCTGGTCCCATTCCAGCGTGTTGATATTGTAGAGCATGGTGCGGGAGGCGTTGGAAACGTCCGTCACATGCACCTCCCCGCGGGTGAGCTGCCATACCAGCCAGCTGTCCACCGTGCCGAAACGGAGCTTGCCGGCTTCGGCCTTTTCCCTGGCGCCTTCCACGTGGTCCAGGATCCATTTGATCTTGGTGCCGGAGAAGTATGCGTCGATGATGAGGCCGGTCTTTTCCCGGATGGTGTCCACCAGCCCCTGGTCCTTGAGGGAGTCGCAGAAGGCCGATGTGCGGCGGTCCTGCCACACGATGGCGTTGCAGATGGGCGTGCCGGTCTCCGCATCCCACACGATGGTGGTTTCCCGCTGGTTGGTGATGCCGATGGCCGCGATATCCAAGCCGTTGATGCCGATCTTGGAGATGGCCTCCGCGATGACGGCGGCCTCCGAAGCCCAGATTTCCATAGGGTCGTGCTCTACCCAGCCGGGCTGGGGAAAGTGCTGGGTGAACTCCTGCTGGGCGGTGGAACAGATGTTACCGTCGTGGTCGAAAACGATGGCGCGGGAGGAACTGGTTCCCTGGTCCAGCGCCAGAATGTATTTTTTCATCAAAAAGTGGTTATTAGTTCAAAAGACAAATATAACAAAAATCCGGCGGAAGTGCTATATTTGTAATATGAACAGTGAACAATACATAGAAGTAAGCGTGCGCCTGGACCCGTTTTCGGAAGAGATGGCGGAAATCCTGGAGGCGGAACTCTCCGATCTTCCCTACGATTCCTTCGTGACGGAAGAGCCTTTCCTCAAGTGTTATATCCAGAAAGAGCTGTATAGGCCCGGAGACCTCAAGGTGGTCCTGAGCGGCTATCCGGCGGCGGCATCTTTTACGGCCACCCTGGTGCAGGGGCGGAACTGGAACCGCGCCTGGGAGCAGGAATTCAAGCCCATCGTGGTGGACGGGATAGTAACCATCAAGGCCCCCTTCAATGCCGATGTCCCCCGCACCCGCTTCAATATCTGGATAGACCCGCAGATGGCCTTTGGGACGGGATATCACCATACCACCTACATGATGATGCAGCGGATGCTGGGGCTGGAGTCCTTCATCCGGGGACGGTCCGTGGTGGACATGGGCTGCGGAACGGCCATCCTGGCCATCCTGGCGGCCAAGATGCGGGCCCGGAAGGTCTTTGCCGTGGACATAGATGCCGTGGCGGCCCGCAGCGCCTGGGGCAACTGCCGATGGAACAAGGTGGGAAGCCGTGTGGAAACGGCCTGCGGAGACGCCTCCCTCCTGCAGATGGGCACCTACGACGTGCTGCTGGCCAACATCCACCGCAACATCATCCTGGAGGACCTGCCCACTTACGTCCGTTCCCTTAAACGCGGCGGGCATCTGCTCCTGAGCGGTTTCTATATGGCCGATGTTCCCGCCATCCGGGAAGCGGCCGAAGCCATCGGCCTTTCCTTTGCCGGCTTGTCGGAGCGGGAGGACTGGGCCTGCCTTGAATTTGTAAAGAATTGACAACCATGCATAAAGCCATTGTAAGTATTGCCGCCGGAGTGCTGCTGCTTCTCTCTTCCTGCGCCAAGCCGCAGGTGGCGGAGAGTCCGCGGGACATCGTTTTCCGGAAGAATTATCCGCTCACCTATGCGCTGGAGCAGAACCCTTCCCTGGTACAGGGAGATGCCGTCCTGCAGGCCCTGGCCGGGCAGAAGTACAAGGCTTTGGCCGATGCTGGGAACAGTATGGAAGCGGTTGGGCTGTGCCAGTTTACGGAGGAGGAGATGGAGCTTTCGGCCCATCGGCTGGGAGAACTGGCGGGCAGCTTGTCGGCCCTGGTGAAAGAGCTTAAGGCGCAGGGTTGCTACAGCATTTACAACGATTTGCCGGATGCGGATTTCCTCTGGTCGGCCTGGATGCAGGACGCCATGGGCATGAACCATGTGCTGGACATCCATGCGCTGGGAAAGACCCCGCGTTATGCGGAGATAGACGGTATCACCTCCTCGCCGGACGGTGCGGAGATGGCCTATGTGCGGAACCTGGCCCGGACCAATGTACTCTCCGATGCCAAGGACCGGCCTTTCTATGCAATTACCCTGGAGAGCGCCCTGGCCTGGCTGGATGCCAACGGCCGGTTCGAGGCGGCGGATTTCGAACCCATGGAGACGGGCATTAACCGGAAGGCGTATGAGGCCGTCGGCAAAACCCGCTGGGCCGATTATCCCTATTCCGTAATCCTGGTGCTGGGCTCCGGTCCGGAGCGGGAAGGGGAGGCCATCAGCGCCCAGAGCCGCCTGAGGGCCTGGTATGGCGCCAGACTGTTCAAGGAGGGGAAGGCTCCGTTCATTGTGGTGAGCGGCGGCCGGGTGCATCCTTTCAAAACCCCGTATTCGGAGGCCGAAGAGATGAAGCAATACCTCATGGAGGTGTGCGGCGTGCCGGAAGAAGCCATCATGGCGGAGCCGCATGCCCGCCATACCACCACCAATATCCGGAATACCGCCCGAATTATGCTGCGGCAGGGAATTCCCTTGGATAAACCCGGTATCATCACGTCCGGTGAAGAGCATATCAATTATGTCACGGGAGCCACTTTCCCGGATATCTGCCGGCGCGAGATGCTCACCCTTCCCTTCACCCTGGGTACCCGCCTGGGCGCCCGTGAGGTGGAGTTCTATCCGCTTGCCGTGGCCGCCCAGGTGGCCCCGCAAGACCCGCTGGACCCGTAACCAATAACCACATGCCATATGAAAAGATGCCTTCTCTCCCTGCTGGCAGGCCTTCTTGCAACGGCCGCCTTCGCCCAGCCCCGTTACTGCAATCCGCTGCCCATGCCCATCGGCCCGGGCGGCAATGCCTCCGGTGACGTAACCGTCATACAGGAGGGCGGAAAGTATTATATGTATTGCACCGGCGGCGGCGCCTGGGTGTCGGAGGACCTGCTCAACTGGGACTTCCACCGGGTGGAGGGCGTTCCCGTTGCCCCGGACATCGTGAAGTACGACGGCAAGTTCTACCTCTCCGGAAACAACGACAACCTGTTTGTCTCCGACAGTCCGCTGGGACCGTTCAAGGACCTGGGCCCCTTCAAGAATACCGGCCCGGTGGAGGACGGCTGGAACGGTGGCTTCGATACCAAGATCTATGTGGATGACGACGGTCAGCCTTACCTTTTCTGGCCCGGCCGCGGCATCAGCGGCATCTATGGCGTGAGGCTGGATCCCAAGGACCTTACGCGCTTCATGGACAAGCCCACCCACCTGTTTGGCTTCAATCCCATGCACGCGTGGGAACGCTATGGGGAAATGAATGAGTATCCGGGCGTTGCGTGGATTGAGGGCCCGTGGGTCATCAAGCGGAACGGCATATACTATCTGGAATATTCGGCCTCCGGCACGCAGTGGAAGACTTATGCCGAAGGGTATTATACTTCCACCTCGCCGCTGGGTCCTTATACCTATGCGGCCAACAATCCGTTGCTCCGCAAGACGGAAGGCCTGGTTACCGGAACGGCTCACGGCTCTATTGTGCAGGGGCCGGACGGGGAGTGGTGGCAGTTCTACACCATCGTCCTGTCCAATCCGCCGGGAGGCCGCCGTATCGGCATGGACAAGGTCTGTTTCGATGAGGACGGCCTCATGTCCGTGACGGTGACGGATTCCCCTCAGACCGCACCTGGCGCCGCCGCCCGTGAACGCTCCATCCCTGTGACCATCAACAAGATGAATGCGATGAACGCCCTCTCAAAGGCCTCTTCCCAGGAGCCCGGTTATCCGGCGGCCTATGCGGTGGACAATTACAGCGGCACCCTCTGGCGTCCATCGGCCGATGACCCGGCGCCCCAGCTCACCGTGGAGCTGTCCCCGGCCACCCGCTTCGATGTGGTGCAGCTTTTCTCCGTGGACGGGATGCGCGTCCTGTTCGGGGGCGGCGGCCGTCGCGGCTTCGGCTTTGGCGGAGGTGCCCTTCCGGTATACAAATACCGGCTGGAGGTGTCTATGGATGGGGAAAACTATACCGTGGTGCTGGACAAGACGGGGAATGAAACGCCTCGTGACACGTTCTACGATGACTTCCCGGCCGTCCGCGCCCGCTTTGTACGCCTCACCGTTACGGACTGGCCCAAGGAATCCCCGCTGGGAATCATAGACTTCACCGTCTTCGGCCGGGCCGATGGCTATGAACCCGCGGCCGTTGCCACTCCCACCTACAACAAACTTCCCCTGGACAGCGAGTACCAGCGGGCCAGGCGTTAAAGGTTTTCGAAGGAAAAACGGTCCCAGGGGAGATCTGCCACAGGTTTCCCGTCCAGGATATCCGTAACAAATTGCAGCAGAGGGAAATCCTCCGGTTTCACCAGACCTTTCCGGGCCTGGATGGAGAGGGCGTTTTGCAGCCGGCGGGCAATCACCAGGGATTCCAGTGTCATGCTGCCCAGGATCTCCTGCGCTTCTTCCACGCTTTTCCCCTCGCCCAGCAGGATGCCCAGTTTCCGGGTCCTGGCGCCGGTTGCCGTTACAAAAAGGTCTCCCAGGCCAACCAGGGCGCTGTCAAAATCGGCCTTTTGGAGGGTGAGGATACGGATCATCTCCTTGGCGGCCTGATAGAAGACGGCAGCCTGGGAATTGACATGGGAGTTCTCCTCCCGGGGATCCCGGCGATGCGCGAAACCCAGTGCCATGGCAACGCCCAGCGCATAGGCATTCTTGATGGCCACCGCACTTTCCAGGCCGATGGCGTCATGCGTAAGGGAAATCTGGAACCAGGAGGTGTGCAGGGCCTTTTTCATCTGCGTTAGGATAGCCGGATCCTTGCCGCAGAGAACCACCTGGGTGGGGTCGTGGTGGATAATCCCATCGGCCGTTCCGGGGCCTCCCAGCGCATAGATGTCCCGCTGGATGCCGCATTTGCGGAGCTCCCGTTCCCAATAGGCGGGGTAGGAGATCAAGGAACCGTCGGGCTGGTCCATCAGGCCTTTTGCGGCCGACAGCACCGGCTGGGAGGGATCCATCTTCCGGAGGATGTCCTTGAGGAACCAGGCCACGCCGTAGGAGGAAATGGCTCCTATAACAAAATCGGCCCCTTTAACTGCCTCCTGCCAATGTTCGCAGTAGAAATACTGCACTCCGGCAGGATAAGGCGTGTCCAGTTTGGGATGACGGCCGTCCTTCCTGCACGCATCTACCACCTTTTTGTCCACGGGAGTGCCCACCAGGCGCACCTCGTTGCCGTTTTCTGCCGCCACAAAAGCCAGGGCGGAACCCATCTGGCCGATTCCTATTATAGTAACTGTTGCCATTACTGCATTCTGTTCGTGGCTGCAAAGTTAATAAAATTTATTAATAACCTTCTTCCCTCTTTTTTCTTGAGAATTAAAGCCGTATCTTTGCAGTCCCAATGCGGGTGTGTTGGAATTGGTAGACAACCCAGACTTAGGATCTGGTGCCCTTAAGGCGTATGGGTTCGAGTCCCTTCACCCGCACGATTAATACAGGGGGCGCTGCCCCCTCATACACCCCCGCGGCTCCCGGGCTAGTATGTCTTTGCTCGACGTCGCGGTCCAAGGGCAAAGACACGCCCTCCGCCGGCGCCCTGCAGGGCGCTTTTTTTTATTGAGTTTGTTTTCTTCTTATTTTCCCCTTTAAACCTTTTTAATCGGGGAAGGGGCTGGCGGCAGAAGACGCCGTTCGCCTGCAGGCTCAATCGCTTCGCTCCGAAGTCCTCCGATTCAGCTTTGGCCGGGCTTTCGCGATAGTGGTGAAGGGACGTCGCAGGTCCGGGCACGGAGCGTCCCCGGTCCGCAAATTGTCGGGGGACCGGCGACGGCATATGCACTGAGAGGCCGATTCGCGTCGCGGGTCATCGGCCTTTTCGCGGACCTGCGACAATGCCCGGCATCACCTGCGACGGCACCCGATTCCACCGGCGACGGTGCTCGGCACCACCTGCGACGACAGAAGGTATTATCGGCCACCGTTTTCCGGCCGTGCCATGGATTAACCGACCATTTTCACTATCTTCGCAGTATGGCAGACTATTACAGACATTTCAAAGGCGGAAAGTATAAGCTCTTGGGTATTGCAAAGGATAGTGAGACCCTGGAGAAGATGGTCGTATATCAGGCTCTATATGGTGAAGGTGAGATGTGGGTAAGGCCTTATGAGATGTTTTTCGGGACAGTCGAGAGGGATGGTAAAGTTATGCAGCGTTTCACCAAGATAACGGAGGAAGAAGTATGAACAAAGTAAGAATCACAGCAATCAGAAAAGCCTCTTATCCCGACTTAATGGCAAAATATGAAAACCCCATCGAGCATACCTGTGATGTCGTGGAAGGTCAGCAGTGGATGTCGGTAGATGGTAAGTGTCCGGAGGGTATGTGTCCTTCTGCCTGGGGCTCTATGAGGGAATTCGTGGAGGCGCTGGCACGTGGAGAGGGTAATTTCTTCGATGGCTGGATGAAGAATCCCCTGAGCGCAATGATAAGCTGCAACGACGGATTCAGGCCAGTGAGCTTCTATCTGGAGGTGATGGAGTAAAATGTGTTATATAAATCGGAATTTGTCAAAATCATGGAATACATCAAGGTAACGAAAGAGAATCTGGAAAAGGAGCATATCTGCTGCGCCATTTCCAATAACAATGATGTGCAGGTCGCTTCCAAGAAGGCCTGGCTTGCCGGTCGATTT
>JAEEQF010000009.1 GCA_016285175.1 Bacteroidales bacterium | reverse complement strand
AGGCGTGGGCCAGGGTTTCGACCCGGTGGACGGAGACAAGATGGGTATGCTGGCCACCGTCATCAACTCGCTGGCCCTCTCTATGTTCATTAAAGAAGAAGGCGTTGAGGCCCAGGTGTTTACGGCAACTCCTATGGAACCCGTGGCCAAGTATTATATGCGGGACGATGCAGTGAAGGTGCTGGAGCGCGGTGGCGTAGCCCTCATCGCCGGCGGTACCGGCAACCCCTTCTTCACCACGGACAGCGGTGCGGCCCTGCGCGCCCTGGAAATCGGCGCGGACGCCCTCCTCAAAGGTACCCGCGTGGACGGTGTGTACACCGCCGATCCGGAAAAGGATCCATCGGCCGTCAAGTACGATGAGCTCACCTTCGACGAAGCCATCTCCAAGCACCTCAAGGTGATGGACCAGACGGCCTACGCCCTGTGCAGCGATGGCCATATGCCCATCATCGTCTTTGATATGAACCAGAGCGGCAACCTCACCAAACTGCTTTCCGGCGAGAAAGTGGGTACGCTTGTGCATCCGTAGATCCTCCAGAAGCATTCCGTTATGAAGAAAATCCTCCTCACTTGCCTGTGCCTGGCGGCCGCGCTGGCGGCCGGTGCACAGAGCCGGATCGTTACGGACAGCCTGTTCAGTGCCAAACTGAACTGCGTCCAAAAGTATAACGTGTACCTGCCCGACGGATATGATGCCGCCAGGGAATACCCGGTGGTGTACCTGCTGCACGGGTTGTACGGCCGATATTCGGACTGGATGCGCCAGGGAAATATGAAAGCCGTAGTGGATCCCCTGATGGCCAACGGGGAGGCCTGCCAGATGGTCATTGTAATGCCCAATGCCGGAGACTTTGACGTTCACCATTATCAGAACGGTTATTTCAATATGCCGGACTGGCCGTACGAAGACTTCTTCTTCCAGGAATTCCTGCCCGCGGTGGAGCGCAAGTACAACTGCGGCGGCAGCAAGGGCCGGCGGGCCGTAATGGGCCTTTCCATGGGCGGCGGCGGCAGCATAGTCTATGCCCAGCGCCATCCGGACCTCTTCTCCAGCTCTTACGGAATGAGCGCCTGGCTGGACAACAAGCACCGGGAGGTGCGCGGTTCGGATATGCCCGGCAGCAAGCTGGCCATAACGGACCAGTCAGTGCGAGAGCATTCGGCCCTGGACTTTATGGACAAGGCCGATGAGGCCACCATCGGCCGGCTCAAAACGGTGAAATGGTTCCTGGACTGCGGAGACGACGACAACCTGATGCCCCTGTCGGTGGAACTGCAGCAGAAGATGCGCTCGGCTGGCGTCCCGTGCGAACTCCGCGTCCGCGACGGCGCCCACACCTGGGAGTACTGGCACACGGCCCTTTACACGGCCCTACCCTTCGCCAGCCGCAATTTCCAGCAGTAGCTGCCGGGGCAGACTCCCGCTTGTTCCCTGAGACCGTTGAACAGAATCGACTAAAAATCAATCACTTACGCAAATCCGCCTGGAATTATAAGCCAGGCGGATTTGCATAATCGGCCGATAATCAATCGTTTCCATTCAACGGCCAAAATAGAGGAGCTGTCCTGTCCACCTCTTTCTTTATCTTTAGGTGCAAAAATTTGGCTATTTGTTCTCCCATTACATCCATGTGCTTGCGTAGAAGGAGAAATAATTCATACCGCTGCGACGGAGTCCAGGAAAGAAAGTCGTGAATATCTTCCAGATGCGCCTCTTCCAGCAGGATCCGGCTCATGGTGGCAAAAGGTTTGTCGGTCTTTCCCAGGAAGGATTCATTAATGTCGTACTCACTGCCGGTTGTAGAATGTGCGGCCGTAAGGAGCGCCCCGTAGCTGCCATCAAACAGTTCCAATACTCCGGAATAGTCTATAACATTGTATGTGCTTACAATAAAGTCTGTCAATTGCTGACATTCCTTTCTGTTCAGTTTGCTGAACATTCTTTGTAACATGGTATAATTGAGAGGGTTACCCTTCTTATATTGCGACTTCACTTCCTTGACGGCCCGTTGCAGAGGCAGGCGGGCTCTCCGGAGAACCAGTTTCTCTGAGAACGGATGGTCACTTTCTGCATACGCCAGGAAGTTCCAGCGGTACTCCTCGGCCTTGGAAACCAACTGTCTCTCTACCGGATTGTTGGCGATGTAGATGATGTTAGTCCGCGCTTTCTTTGCCCCATTTTTCACAGCCCTGCCATAAGGGCTCTCCAGCAGAGGACCGCTCAACCCGCATCGTTTGTTATACTGCTGGGAGAACCGGGTGTTGAATTCCCATTTGAAATCCTTTCGCTGATTCCTCGTCCGGGATGATATGGCGTCATGGACATGATCCGGCATCAGGCATATTTCCCATACCCGGATACCATATTTCCTCGCCAGGATACAATACAGGGTAAAGTACTCCAAATAATCACTATAGGAATAGAACAGAATGCCGTTATCGGCGGTCCTTTGATAACAGTGGGTGAGTATGTCTCTGGCGAAATCCCGACTCTTCATTGCGTGCAAATGATTAGTTTGGGCTGATAGGGGTGCCCGCCGCAAATGTCGGGATTATTATCCGAAAAAAAGAAGAAGAAACGTTTACTTTACATTTTTATATAAGTTGTTAATTGCTAATTGATTAGGAGAATATAAAGCAAAATGGATACGGCAGAATTGGCTTAGTTGAATGATGAGTAGATTATTATAGAGAGCGTAGAATGGAAACAACTGATTGTGAGGACGATATGCAAAGATGTCTGGGATTATTGTCCTAGACATCTTTGCGTAAATATCTGATATTAAATTGCTTCCGTTTCACGGCGCGCGAGAGGCGCGCGGGGGGGGGCAGCGGCAGTCTCCGTTACACCGGTCTGGTCTTGTCCCGCAGCCAGGCAGCGACTTCTGCCGGGAGGCGGGGAGAGAGTTCCCTGAAGACGCGTTCGTTGTAGCTGTTGAGCCAGTCCCGCTCATCGGCCGTGAGAAGGGAGACGTCCAGGCAGGAAGTGTCGTAGTGACAGAGCGTCAGGGTCTCGAAGCCCAGCCAGGAGCCAAACTCGTTGTCTCCTACGGGACGGCACAGGAGCAGGTTTTCGTGGCGCACACCGTGCATGCCTTCCCGGTAGAGGCCGGGTTCGTCGGAGGAGATCATGCCGGGCTCCAGCGGCTGGCGGTTGAAGTTCTGCCGGATGTCCTGCGGGCCTTCATGCACGCCCAGGAAGAAACCCACGCCGTGGCCGGTCCCGTGGCCGAAGTTACGGCGGGCCCTCCAGAGCGGTTCGCGGGCCAGGGCGTCTATCTGGCAGCCGGCAGTCCCGCGCGGAAAGACGGCCATGGCCAGGTCTATGTGTCCGCGGAGAACCAGCGTGTAGTCTTCCACTTCCAGGGCCGTGCAGGGACCCAGGGGCACGGTGCGGGTAATGTCCGTGGTGCCGAAGAGATACTGTCCGCCGGAATCTACCAGATAAAGCCCGCGCGGCTCCAGCAGGGCGGAACCCTCCCGGGGCGTGACATAGTGCGGCAGGGCAGCCGAAGGCCCATAGGCCGATATGGTTTCAAAGCTGTCGCCCCGGTAACCGGGGATCCGGGAACGTAATCGGCCCAGTTCGCAGGCGGCTTCCCATTCGTTCACCTGTCCGGCGTGCTGCTCCAGCCAGTACAGGAACTGCTCCATGGCCAGACCGTCTTCCAGATGGGCTTCCCGCATACCGTCAATCTCCACGGTATTCTTCACCGCCTTCTTAAGCGGGACGGGCGAGGGGCCTTCCAGAACATTGTAGTCGCTTTCGTCCAGGGTCTCGCGGATCCGGATATTCAGCGTGGCGGGGTCTATATAGATACGGTCCACGTCCTCCATTACGAAGGTGGACAGGGCCAGGTCCACCTCCTCATAATTGCAGATGGTTACCTCGTCCGACTGCAGTTCGCCGAAACTGGCCATCGTCTCTTCGTCCATATCGGCCGATTCATCCTTCCGGACAAACCAGTACGCCTGTTCCATGGTCACCAGCAGGTAGGAGATTACCAGCGGATTATAGTCTATGTCCGATCCGCGGACGTTCAGCAGCCAGGCAATCTCGTCCAGGGAGGAGAGCAGGATGGCATCCACTTCTTTGAGGATCATCCATTTCCGGAGCCAGTGAAGTTTGGCCTCCCGGGACTCTCCCACCAGGTCTTCGCCCAGGGTGATGATGGGGGAGACGGGAATGGCAGGCCTGTCCTCCCAGAGCGGGGACAGGATATCCGGAACGGCCTGGATGGAGGCCGATGGAACCGCTTCCTGCAGGGCCCTTACCGCCTCTACGCCCTGGCAGAGTCCGTCAATGGCGATTACCGGAGCCTCCATGCCCAGGGAAGCTATCCATTCCGGGATGGGAACCTGCTCCGGAACGCGCATCTTGTGCAGCTGGATGCCGGTCCCGTCCAACTGGTGCCTGGCCTGGATGAAATACCGGGTGTCCGTCCACAGGCCGGCGTGATCCCGGGTGATTACCAGGTCTCCCGCCTCTCCCGTGAAGCCGGATACCCAGCACACCTGCTGCCAGCGGGGAGCCGGATATTCACTGGCATGCGGGTCACTCCCCGTGAGGATAAGGATATCCCAGCCGTTGCTTTGCATGAGGGAACGCACGGCTTCCACCCTGGCGGAAAAGATATTGTCCATAGCAAGAGTTGTAGTACGATATTTGTACAAATATAGCTATATTTGCAATAATATTAAAACCACTTTGATTATGACAGAAGATCCCCTCGAGAGAATAGAACGCCAAGAGCGTGAAAGGAAGGAAAAAGGCGGTCTGCGCACCACTCTGATAGTGCTTTGTTGCGTTGCGGCGGCCCTGGCCTGCGGTCTGGGTTATATGCTGTACCAGCGTAACGGCCTGGTTAACCAGTTGGAAGGAGAGAAGCAGGAACTGGCCCAGCAGATGGTGGCCCTGCAGTCGGATTTCGAGAACCTCAGCTCGGACTACGAATCCATCAACCACCAGCTGGACACCTCCCGGGAGCAGGTGGCCCTCCTCATAGAGAAGCTTAACAAGACGGAAGCCACCAATCGCGCCAAAATCCGTCAGTACGAGAAAGAATTGGGCACCCTTCGCAGCATCATGAAGGGCTACATTGTCCAGATAGACTCGCTCAATACCCTCAACAAGCAGCTCACGGCCGATGCCGCCGCCGCACGCCGGGAAGCCGCGGAGAGCCGCCGGGCCAACGAAGAGCTCACCCAGCAGGTTAGCAACCTGTCGGAACAGGTGAATGCCGGCAAGGTGCTCAAGGCCAGGGGCATATCCCTCGTCGCCCTTTACAGCAACGACAGGGCGGGAGACCGCCACAGCCGCGTGAAGTATATGATGGCCAATCTCTCCCTGCTGGAGAATTCCCTGGCCGAAAGGGGGCCGGTGCGGGTATATGTGCGTGTGAAGGATCCGGAAGGCATCCTGCTCATGAACAACGAGTCCGGAGAGTTCGTGGTGAACGGTGTGGCCATGCAGGCTACGGCTTCCCGCGAGGTAGACTATGAAGGTGCGGAGGTGGACCTCTCCATCTACATCAACGATACGGGAGAATTCGTCAAGGGCATCTACACCCTGGAAGCTTATACGGAAAAAGGCCTGCTGGGCCGCGCAGAATGCCTGTTAAGGTAGTATGATCTACATCCACGTCCCTTTCTGCAAAAGTTTCTGCACGTACTGCGACTTCTATTCGGAAATCGCGGAAGACAGTCTCTTCGGCCCCTATACAGACCAGGTCTGTGCGGAAATCCGCCGCCGGGCCGGGGAGATGGACGGCAGCCTCCGGACCCTGTACTTCGGCGGAGGCACACCTTCCCAGCTGCCGCTTTCCTGCCTGACGCGCATCCTGCTTGCCTTGGAGGAATGCGGACAGGGCGGCCCGTATACGGAATTCACCATGGAAGTGAATCCGGAGGATATAGTGGAAAAGGGCCTTCCGTACGTGCAAAGCCTCAAGGCGCTTGGTGTGAACCGTATCAGCATCGGCGTCCAGTCGTTCGACGATGAACTGCTCCGATGGATGAACCGCAGGCACGATGCGGCCCGGGCCGAAGAAGCTTTCCGCCTGGTGCGGGAGGCGGGCATGGAGAACGTGAGCCTGGACCTCATCTTCGGCCTGTCCAATCTGTCGGACAGCGTGTGGGAGGCCACCATAGACAAGGCTGTTTCCCTTAAGCCGGAGCACATCTCCTGCTACCAGCTCACCGTGGAGGGGGATAACGTGCTGGCACACCGGCTGGAGGCAGGGGAATACGAGGAGGCATCGGACGAATATTGCCGCCATCAGTACAACATCCTTTGCCGGAAACTTTCGGATGCGGGTTATTCCCATTACGAGATTTCCAATTTCGCCAAGCCCGGTTTTGAGGCGGTCCACAACGGCGGTTATTGGGCCCGGAGGCCCTATGTGGGCCTGGGACCTGCCGCCCATTCCTTTACCGGCCGATGCAGGGGCTGGAACGAGTCTACGCTTATAGATTACAAGCATACGGAAGAGGCCCTGTCCGTGGAGGATGAAAAAGTGGAAACCCTCATGCTGGCCCTCCGTACGTCCCGCGGCGTGGATACGGATTTCCTGCACGGGAACTGCCGCGAAGAGGATATCGACCGCCTGGAAAAGGCCGGAGCCCTGCAGCGGGTAGGGCGCCGTTACCGCATTCCGGAAGACCATTTCTTCGTTTCCGATGAGATTATCAGAGAATTGATATAATGAAATACCTTAGAAGAGCCCTCAAATATTTCCTCCAGATCTGCATCCTGTTTGTGCTAATCATCGGCGCGCTCATGCTCACCGGCATGGTATCCAAGGATGTGGCTGTGGCCTTCCAGAAGGGCTGGACCTCCATCGGCTATATTGCCGCCATCTTTCTGGTGATGAGCTTTGCATACCCTTTCTTCGGTTATGGAAAGCGCAGGATTCGGGCTGCCGGAGAGCCGGCCGAACACCGGCAATCCATCCTGGACGCTATGGATGTGCGGGGATACAAGCTGGTTTCGGAGAAGGAGGGGGAATACCGCTTCTGCCTTAAATCCCCCGTGGCCAGATTATTCAGACTATTTGAAGACGCCGTTACCATCACGCCCGTCTTGGGAGGTTTTGAGGCCGAAGGCCTTATCCGGGACCTGGCCCGGGTGGTGGCGTCCATAGACCATAAAATCAACTACAATGACAACTGATACGCAAAAATTCAAGACGGTAGCCACCTTCAACGAGCGGGTGCAGGCCGAAATGTGTGTAACCATGTTGGGAGAGAACGGTATCCCGGCCGGCGTGTTCGGCGCCGATTCTTCCTATCCGTCCCTGGGCTTTGCCAAGGGTATTGAAGTAAAGGTGAACGAGAGCGATTACGAAGCGGCGATGAGCATTTTGGCCGCAGCCGACAAGGCCGAGTAAAACTCTTCTCCAAAAGCCTCTACAAGGGGTTCGCGTAAGAATTCATAGACGCGGACCCCTTCTTTTTTGCCCTTTTCGTAAGCATCTTTGCAGATGTGCCAGCGGTGCAGGTTCAGGCCCAGCCGGCCTCCGCCCAGTTCCACCACACGGATGGGGTAAAGGGAGCAGGAGATGGGCTTGCGGAAAGTGGAAAGTCCCTTGCAGAACTGCCGTTCAATGGCACAGAAGCAATTCCCGGACTGGTCAAAGTGGCAATAGGCACATTCCTCGCTGCCGGGCACAACGGGTGTTACCAGATCTCCGTCCCGGTCAATCTCAAAGAAACCTTTGGCCTCTACCGCCGCCCTTCCCTGGGGGCGCATCAGCGGTGAATAACTATCGTAATTGGCCTCCAGCGGCTCCAGTTCCTCTTCCTTGAGCGGCGCTCCGCTGTCCCCGATAATGCAGCAGCAGCCCTTGCATACGGGGTAATCACAGGCAAAAAACTCCAGGACCACATCTTCCGAAACCAGGATATCACCAATTTCTATAAGGGTGCCGTGACTGCTCATGGGACAATGTATTCTATACGCCCGCCGCCGGCAAGGGCTTTAAGCATCTCATTCACCCTGTCGGCCGTGACGCCATTGACGTTTTCTTTGTAATGGGAACTCAGGTCTTTCCCTGCCCCGTAACGGGCCAGGAGGGTTTTTATGTTCCCTTCCGGGGTGGATAGCTGGCTTTGCATCTGGCTGGTGACCAATTGTTTCCAGGCGTTCAGGTCTTTGGAGTCAACGGAGTGGGAGGCCAGGCTCCGGAGGGCGTTCCTTACGGCAGGAAGAGCCGGGGTGGGATCCTTCCGCTCTACGGTGCGGCATTGGATAAAGAGCCGCAGCCGTTCCTGGGGATAGGTGATAAAGCGGGGCTCCACCGTAACCGTGAGACCGGCATCGGCCAGATGGGAGGCCAGTTCACTGCGCACGGCTTCGGCGGCTATGAGCAGGGCGGGATAGTTGAGGGCGGTAATGGGGGTGTCCGCATCCATGAGCACGTACAGGCCCTGGTCCGGCCCGTCTTCGGCATAGGTGGTAACGCCGGAGAGGGTGCGGAAATGGACCTGCCGGCGGGAGGCCGATGCATTCTTGCCCGTGCGGAAACTGCCCATATAGCGGAGCAGGATTTTCTTGACGGCATCGGGATCCATGCCGCCGGAGAGCAGCAGGATGCCGTCGTTCACCTGCGAAAAGCGCTCCTGGAAATAGCGGCCCGCCTTGTTTACCGTTTCAAGGGAAAGGGCCTCCGGAAGTTTCCCGGAAGTATACTGGTAGTGGGGGGAGAGGAGGGCGTCCATCCTGTCCGGGACGGCCTGCCTGCCGGCTTTTCCACTACGGATAAAGGCCTGTGCATCGGCGTTGTTCAGGAAGCGGTCGTTGGACAGGGAGATAAGGGCCTTGAGTAGGAAGGTGAGCCTGTCGGACGGGGCGCTGCCCTGGATGTACAGGCTGTTAAGGTCGGCACGGGCCTTCATTTCCACGCCGTTGGAGGCCAGGCAGTCCCGGAAGGCCGATGCCTGCATGCCGCCGGTATTGTAAAGGGAAAGCACTTCCGGGATATAGCCGCCTTCCCCCTCCTTGAGGTCTTGGATCTGGGAAAGGCCCCCGTTCAGCTGAAGGGCATAGTGGAAGCTGTCCGCTCCTTTTATCTGCTTATAAGCGACGCGGATGCCGTTGGAAAAGGTCCACAGGGTGCCGCCGGTGACGGATTCCGGCTTCTCGGCGCTTATCCGTACCCGGGCGCTGGCCGGCTCCAGGCCGGCCGTATCGGCCCGATGCCAGGAATAGTCTTTTTCTTCCGGCGAAGCCCATCCGTAGAGCCAGCCCAGGTTGTAGCGGAACAGGGCTTCGAGGCTGCTCAACGAGTCCGGAGCGGCCGTATAGGAAAGCGTGAGGTTGGTCAGCTGCTGCAGCAGGGCCGATGAGAAGCTGTTGAAAAGTTGCGCCTCCATTTCCCCGGGAATGTTCTTGCGGGTGAACAGCCTGGCCTCTTCCGAGAAGGGAACCAGCGTGCTCCCATATAGGAAATGGGCCATGCAGCGTTCCAGATATTCCTCGTTGGACGGCGTTGCTTTGCCCTTTTGCAGGATCCGGGGCTCCAGGGCATCCTTGGCATCCAGGAACTCCTGCACCGGAACGCCGAAGCGCTCCCATTCTCCCAGCGTGCGGGAAAGCACCCAGTTGGCGGCAGGCAGATGCTCCGGTGCCGTAAGGATCTGTACGCCGTATTGTTCGTCCCCGGCGGTGGCGTTGCTGTCCGTATGGATAAAGCGGATTTCCGTCCAGGGCAACTCCTCTTCTTTCAGGTTCTTCTCCAGCCTGTGCCGGAGCACGGTCTCAAACTCCCGCCGGAACATATCCGTGACCAGGGCCTGAGCCGTGTTCATCTGTTCCCGCGGAATCCGGGCCGATGCATAGGATACACTGGTGGAGGCGATTTTCCCTTTGTGTAAGAATATGTCGGGATTTCTTGGCGACCAGCTGTAGGAGCTTTGATCCGGCGTTTCCCGGAGCCGTGGAACCAGCATGGAGAAGATATCCATCTTTTTTTTGAGGTCCACCGGGTCTATATCTCCGCTTACCACGATGGCCTGCGGCTCCTGGCTCAGGGCCATCTGGGCGAAGGTATGAAGCAGGGTGGAGTCCAGGACGTTGGTCCGGAAAGCCGGAATCCGGGGGAAACGGTAATAGGTGTTCCCTTCTTCCTGGGAGAGGAACCCCTGTCTGCCGGGCAGGATGCCCATCCGGGAAAGGAAAGCCTGGTCCAGCTGCTCCCGCTTTTGGGACGTAATGCTGTCCATCTGTACCACAGCCACATAGGTGTACCCTTTTTCGGCAGGATTCACCACCATATAATAAGCGGCCCCGCACCCCAGCCGGCCCTGCCGGATGTTGGCATCGGCGGGAAGCTGAGGGAGCGTCTGTGCTGGCATACTTCTTGAGAGAAACAGGCAGGCAGTCGCAAAAAGCAGATGTTTTAGGGCCTTAAAGGTCATTTTAACAGAACTTTTATGCAAAAATAAAACATATTTTGCTATTTTTGCAAATTGAGTGCAAGAGTTAGTGTAACTTAAAGATAAACTAGAAATGAAAAGATTATTAGTAGTTTTTGTCGCTCTCGGCTTTGCCGCTTTGGCTTCGGCCCAGGATTTCAATGCAGCCATCGATGTGTTCAACGCAGGTGCTACTGCCCTGGAAGGTGGCAACAAAGTAGAAGCTCTCGCCCAGTTCCGCAGCGCCCTCACCCAGTTTGAGGCTTGTGAAGGTGACGAGGCCGCCGAGATGATCGACAAGTGCAAGGACATCATCCCCAATACCCTCCTGTCCATTGCCAAGGAACAGATTAACGAGGCCGATTATGACAAGGCCATCGCCTCCCTGGCAGAGGCCCAGTCCGTAGCCAAGGATTACGGTAAGGATGAGATTGTTGCCGATGCCGCCGCCCTGGTCCCCAACGTGTATCTGCGCAAGGGTTCCACCCTGCTCAAGGAGAAAGATTTTGCCGGTGCCGCCGCCGCTTTCAAGGAAGTGGTCGCCCTCACCCCGGAAGATGGCCAGGCATTCCTGCTGCTGGGTCAGGCCCAGATGCAGAACAATGACCTTGCCGCAGCTACCGAGGCCCTGGAGAAGGCTGCCGAATTCGGCAAGGCCGATCAGGCCAAAAAGCTTCTGAGCACCGCTTACCTCAAGGAAGGCCAGTCTTTCCTTAAGGAGAAGAAGTTCGCCGATGCCATCGCTGCCCTGGAGAAGTCCAACAGCTATGTGGAGAGCGCCAACGCCTATAAGCTCATGGCCAGCGCCCAAACCCAGGCCGGCAAGAGCAAGGATGCCATTGCTTCCTATAAGAAGTATCTGGAAGTGAGCCCTAACGCCAAGGATGCGGCCGACATCATGTTCACCATCGCCGCAACCGCCCAGAAGGCTGGCGACAAGGCTACCGCCAAGGAGTATTACAACAAGCTCACCGGAGACGCCAAGTATGGCGCCCAGGCTGCCGCTCAGCTCAAGGCTCTGTAGGCAATTCCTTCAAACTGTAAAGGGCGTTCCTTCCGGGAGCGCCCTTTTTTGTCTTCCCGTGAAAGTTTTTTGATGTAAAAAACTTTCAAACCGCTACCCGCAACATGCCTTCTACGGGCCTCCAAGGCCGATTTTGCAACTTATCCGTGTTATTTTTGATAACACGGATAAGTTTTTGGTACTTTGCAGCAAGGAGTCCGGCACTAAGGCCGGAAAGATTGCAATGAAGTACGGAATAGTGATTTTGGGCACGGCTTGTGTCCTGCTGGCGGGCATGTGGGCCTGCGAACCCTTGGATGATGACAGGGAAACCCACGTTATTTCACAGGACAACTCTTTCATCACCCTGGAAGAAGTGGCCCGGCTGCTTTCTTCCGTGCCGTTGGGGACGGCCCAGATGGAGGAAGTCCTGGATGCCGCATCTTCATCGGCCAACAACGGATACGACGAAGAATACCGGATGCGGGACCTGTTTTCCTCTCCGGGGACGGGGGTGGGCGGTGAGGCCGATACCAAGGCGGGTGACCGATACGGGACGCCGCTGAGGAACTTGCTTTCCAGGGCCATCCAGGAACGTTTCGCCACCAAGGCGGAAGGTGCGGACGCCCTGGCCTGGCTGGATTCCCTGGCGTCCTCCGACGTCCAGATTTACTGGCCCTATTCGGAAGGATGGGACGGGGCAAGTTTGCCCGTAATCACCTTCGACCCGGGAGACAATGCCCTGCAAAACGAGGGGTATGCCTTTCAGGCCGACGGGAGCGTAAAGAGAGTTCTGGTAGATGAACAGATGGCGCAGGAGCAACCCGTGTGGGTAGTGAACCGCAATGCCGATGCGCAGCACAAGACCCTGGAGATGATGCGGCGCGAAGACCCTTCCTGGGGGCAGGGAGGCGGAGGCCTGGTGGTCAAAAGCGGTGAAGATACCCAAACGCTCATTCTCCGCTCCTTCAAAGCCAAACGCCAACTGGACAGCTGGTTCTGCGGCGGGGCCGAGTTCTTTGTAAAGATAGGCTCGGTTGAGGATTTCCATGCGGCCACGGAGGCGGAACTCCGGCTCTATGAGCCCAGCATAACGGATTTCATGGTGGTAGTCCGCAGGAAGGACGTGGGAGAGGAACTGTCCCTGAATACGGTACTTGTTTCGGAATGGACTTCCCAGCTCACCAGCTGTGCCTTCATGATTGTGGAGGATGACGGTGGAACCCGTACCACCTGGAAGTGCTCCGCCCAGGGAAAATACAATTCCAAGCAGTACGGCTTCGATCTGGAAATCCCTCTCAATTCCCGGGACGACATTGTCTGGCGGGGCTCCTTGTCCCACGCATACATTGAGAAGTTCAAGGGCCAGACAGCCTCCTTCGGCGACGTGGACCTGGTGCTGGAGCTGATATGAGCAGTAAAATCCTTCCGCTGGAAGTTATTACAAATTTGGATATACGTAATAACTTTTCTATCTTTGCCATAGCTAACGATTACGCTATGAGAACCAAACTGATCCGTATCGGAAACAGCCGGGGGATTGTGATTCCCGCCAAGATTCTCAAGAAATACGGGGCCGATGACAACAGTTCCGTCTCCCTGGAAGAGGAAGACGGCCGGCTGTACCTGAGCTTCACCAAGGAAGAAGAGCCTTTCACAGGCCCTTTTACCGGTCCGTTCAAAGATTTCCCTTTTGATGAAAATGCATGGGGCGGACAAGCTATTAATCCGGTCGACTATGTCAGGAAGCTCCGGGATACCGGCAGTGTCACGGAAAGGCGTGTCATTCCAGAATGGTAGGGTATGTTTTTGATAGATTCAGATGTCCTCATTTCCTTTTGTAAAGGCAGAACCAGCTTGCAAGAGCGTCTTGTCCAGGCTGGCCTGCCCCAATGCGTAATATCGGAAGTCAGTTTGGCGGAGCTGCTGGTTGGCGCATATAAATCAGGAAGAAAAACGGAATTCCAAGAGATACGGAAACTCCGGGAATTATTCTCCCCGATACCATTGTCCTATGATATCTTGGACAGATATGCCAAACTAAGGGTTTTACTGGAAGTCCAGGGAAACCGTCTGGAGGAAATGGACCTTTTCATTGCCGCCACGGCCCTGGCAAATGATTATACGCTTGTCACCCACAATACCCGACACTTCTCCCGCATCCCGGGACTTAAACTGGAAGACTGGATAGAAGAATAATATGACAGCACTGGAACTTCTGGCACCCGCCCGGACGGCGGAGATCGGCATCGCGGCCATTGACTGCGGGGCCGATGCCGTATATATCGCAGGACCTGCCTTCGGGGCCCGGCAGGCAGCCGGCAATTCCGTGGAGGACATAGCCCGGCTGTGTGAATATGCCCACCGCTTCGGCGTCCGCATCTATGCAACGGTGAACACCATAGTATATGAGGAGGAGCTTGAGGAGGCCCGTTCCCTGGTAGACGCTTTGGCAAAAGCCGGAGTGGATGCTCTCATAATCCAGGACCCCGCCGTGCTGGAAATGGCCCGGAGTGCAGGCATCATAGCCCACGCCTCTACCCAATGCGCCATCCGCACCCCGGAAAAGGCCCGTTTCACGGAAAGCCTGGGATACGGACGTCTGGTGCTGGAACGGGAGCTTTCGCTGGAGCAGATCAAAGCCATCCGGACTGCCGTAAATGCCGAAATAGAGTTTTTTGTGCACGGCGCCCTCTGCGTTTGCTACAGCGGCCAGTGCTATTTGTCCGAATACCTCACCGGCCGTAGCGCCAACCGGGGCGAATGCGCCCAGGCCTGCCGCAACCTGTACAATTTGGAAGACGCTTCCGGCAAAGTGCTGGTGCGCAACAAAGCCCTGCTTTCCCTGAAGGACTTCAACCTGCTTCATCGGCTGGAAGAGCTGGCCGATGCCGGCGTGTGCTCCTTCAAGATAGAAGGCCGGCTCAAGAGTGAATCCTACGTCCGCAACGTTGTAAAAGCCTATTCGGAGGCCTTGGACGCCCTGATTGCCCGCCGTCCGGACCAATACCGGAGGTCTTCCTTCGGAGAGGTCCGGGGCGGTTTTGCGCCCAATCTGGATAAAACCTTCAACCGGGGTTACACGGAACTGTTCCTGGACGGAAAACGCGGTCAGTGGTCTTCTATGGACGCTCCCAAGTCCATGGGAGAATACGTGGGAACCGTAAAACAGCTAACCCGTGACGGCCTGGTGATAGCCCCGGCTACCCACACGCTGCAGCTTTCCAACGGGGACGGCTTCGCCTTTGTGGGCAAGGACGGCGGCATCGGCGGTTTCCGGGCCGATGTGTGTGAGGGTTATACCATCCGTTGCAAGCGGGTTGAAGGCCTGCAGGAAGGGATGGACCTGTACCGGAACATCAGTGCGGCCTTCGAGAAGGAGTTGGAGGTTCAGCGCCCGGAACGGGTAATCAGGGTTTCGGCCGATATCCGTTTTATCGATGATGCCATTGAAGTGGCAGCCACCGCTGAAGACGGGAGGAAGGCAGATATAAAAGAAACCACCGCGTCCGAAGCAGCCCTCAATCCGCAAAGAATGCTGGAAACAATTAAGAATCAGCTGGAAAAGCGTAGCGGTCATTATGCCTTTTCCGTTCGGTCTTTGGAAGCGGGTGACACCCTTCCCTTCATGCCCGCCTCCTTCCTCAACGGCATCCGCCGCAGCCTGGCAGAACAGCTGGACCGGCTTCCCGTAAACACCCTTCCGCTGCAAGAAGGGAAAGAAGATTTATCGGAAAACGCGCCGGAAGTTCTTGATTACAAGGCCAATATTGCCAATTCAAAGGACCGGTCCCTCTATGCTTCCCGCGGCACCCGGCAGATGGAACAGGCCTACGAACTGGCTCATCGGCCTGGGGCGGAACTCATGCGCTCCAAATACTGCATCCGGCACGAACTGGGCCTCTGCCCCAAGCAGGGAAAAGCCCAAAAAGCAGGACCGCTCTTCCTCCGGAACGGAAAAGAGCGGCTCCAACTCACCTTCCACTGTGCCCAGTGCGAGATGACCGTATCGGCCTACCGCATATAGAACACGAAGCGGTTTTTGTCGTAGAAGTCTTTAACCAGGTCCGTTTGGGAGAAGCCGCTTTCGCGGAAGAGGGCTTCCGTTTCCTTGCCCAGGACCTCGTTGATTTCCGTGAGGCCTTTGCCTTCCGGAGAGAGGAAGCGTTGGCTCCAGCGGACCACGGCCCTGTAAAAGAGCAGGGGATTGTCATCCGGGACAAAGAGGGCCCGGGCGGGTTCATAATCCACCACGTTGCGCCTTAGCAGCGGCCGCTCTTTCTCCATGATATACGGCGGGTTGGACAGGATGAGGTCGAAGGCGCCGTAGTTGAACTCCTGTTCGGTGTCCAGGATATCGGCCGCCACAAAGGTGGGGGCCATGGCGCCCTGGGACTTCAGCAGGGCGGAGAAATCCTGGTTCCGGGCCACGGAAAGAGCCTCTTCGGAGATGTCCACGCCCACTACGCGGGTGCCGGGGACGGCCAGGGCTACGCTCCAGGCAATGTTGCCGGAACCCGTGCAAAGGTCCAGGACCCGCACCGGCTCGGCCGATTTGCCGAAGGGAATGCGCATCCGCTTGATCCTGTCGGCAATCTTGATGGCTTCCCTCACCAGCAGCTCCGTTTCCGGTCGGGGGATGAGCACGTCCCGCGTGACGCGGAAACTGTAGCCGCAGAATTCCGTACGGCCGATTACATATTGGATAGGCTCTCCCGCCTGCAGGCGGACCATGGCTTCGGCCAGCGGCTGGACGGACTTCTTGTCAATCTCGAACTGCGGTTCCACGATGTGCGTATAGCTCTTGGTACCAATCAGTTCCTCGCACAGCATGAGGACGATGCTGCGCGCTTCGGCCGTGGGGTACAGGCCCTCCAGCGCCGATACGCCCTGCTTGATAAAATCTACCAGCAGCATGGACTAAGAGTTCTCAATGATGGTGGTGAGGAAGTCCGTGATGCTCATGCCCGAGGCCCGCACCATCTTGGGCACCAGCGAGGCATTGGTCATGCCGGGGATAATATTCACCTCCAGGAAATAGATGCCGTCCGGGGCCGATATATAGTCCATTCTCACCAGGCCCTTGCAGCCCAGGCGGCGGTAGATCTTGCAGGAAATGTCCTTGATCTGCCGGGCCAGGGCATCCGGAATCTCCGCCGGGCATACTTCCCGGCTGAGACCGTTGTACTTGGCATCGTAGTCGAACCAGCCGGTGGTGGAAAGAATCTCGATGACAGGAAGGGTTTTCTCTTCCACGCCGTCGAAATACACGGCGCATGTGAGTTCATGCTCGCAGGGGATGGCGGCTTCCACCAGCACGGTATTGCCCTCCGCAAAGGCATAGCGGATGGCCTCCGGCAGGTCTTCGGCCTTCTCCACCTTGGATATGCCGAAGCTGGAGCCTCCGTTGGTGGGCTTCACAAAGAGCGGAAGGCCCAGGCTGGCCACGGCCTTGGCGCTGAAGCGCTCCACATCCTCTCCCTGGCGGATTAGGGCGTCATTGGCCAGCTTTACAAAGTCCAGCCCGCGCAGATAGCTCTTGCAGGAATATTTGTCAAAGGCGACGGTGGTTACAAAGGCGCTGCAGCTGGAATGCGGCACGCCCAGCATCTCCAGATAGCCCTGCAGGAGGCCGGTCTCTCCGGGAGCCCCGTGCTGCATGATGTATGCAAAGTCAAACTTCACCTTTTCTCCCAGCACCATAACGGAGAAATCCGTCTTGTCCACCTCCGGCTGCGCCCCTTCCGGGAAGGGGACCCGCATGGAATTGGCCTTCCGCATGGCCACCAGCTTCCACTTGCCGAAGCGTGCGAAAATCTCGTACACATCGTACTGGAATTCGTCGATACGGGCGGCGGTGAATTCTCCGCTGCGGCAGGCCACCTCCCATTCGGAGGAGTCACTGCCGTAAATGACTGCGATAGACTGATACTTTGCCATTATTCGAAGTAATAATTTTCAAGGTCTGTTTTTTCCGGCGTGGATTCTTCTGTCTGCGGGGTGCAGAAAGGTCCTCGCGACCATTCGGGGAAGACATCGCTGGCCGATATGCCCAGCGTCCCGTCCTTGATGACCTTCTGCATCCAGAGGCCCCAGATGGGGAGGGCCATGTTGGCGCCCTGTCCCAGGCTGTTGTTCACAAAATGCACATAGCGGTCTTCGCAGCCCACCCATACGCCGGCGGTGATGGTGGGGGTGTAGCCGATGTACCAACCGTCCGAGTTGTCGTTGGTGGTGCCGGTCTTGCCGGCCATCTCTCCCTTGAGCCCGTAGCGGAAACGGAGCCGGTTACCCGTACCTCCGTCCACCACGGCGCGCATCATGTGCACCATCTCACCGGTGGCCCGCAGCGAGAGCACCTCGTGCTTGCGGTCCGAGAAGGAGCCCAGGATGTTTCCCTCGCTGTCCTCTATCCGCGTGACGAAGATAGGATTGGTATAGATGCCGCCGGAAGGGAAGGTGTTGTAGGCGGTGACCATATCGTATACGGAAAGGTCCGCGGCACCCACACAGAGGGAGACCACCGGATCTATGAACCCGCCGATCCCCATCTTTCTCATCATATCCACCATGGATTCCGGACCCAGCTGCTGCATGAGGAAGGCCGATACGGAATTGGAGCTGTGTGCAAGGCCCCAGGTTAGGTCTACCATGGTGCCGTCCGCGTGGGTGTCCGTAGGAGTCCAGGTCTGGTCCCCGTTCACCACGATAACCACGGGTGAATTACGTACAGGGTCGCACGGCGTCATGCCGCTCTCCATGGCCAGGGTGTAGATGAAAGGCTTGACGGTGGAGCCCACCTGGCGGCGGCCCTGCCGTACATTGTCGTATTTGAAATAGCGGTAGTCCGGACCGCCCACATAGGCCTTCACATGTCCGGTCCCCGGCTCTATGGCCATGAAGGCCGCCCGGAAGAAGGACTTGTAATAACGGATGGAGTCGTCCGGAGTCATGAGCGTATCCTTGTAACCGGGCTTGTCCCAGGTGAAAACACGCATTTGGACGGGCTCCGTGAAGCTTTTCTCAATCTCTGTATCCGTATGGCCGGAGGCCTTCATCATACGGGTGCGGTCGCTCCAGCGGCGGGCCTGCTTAAGGGTGGTTTCTACGATCTTCTTATCCGTATCGGCCGTGAAGGGGGCGTTCTTGCGGTTCTTGAGTTCCTTGAAGAAGGCTTTCTGCAGGTCTTTGCCCAGGTGCTCCGCTATGGCTTCCTCCGCATAGCGCTGCATCTTGTAGTTAATAGTGGTATAGATGCGCAGGCCGTCCCGGTCCAAGTCGTACGGTGAACCGTCGCTCTTGGTGTTCTTGTTGAGCCAGCCGTAGAGGGGGTCATCGGCCCAGAGGAGGGAGTCTACCTTATAATCTTCCGCTATGGAGTAGGAGGAGCGTTTGGGCTTATCGGCCGACATGGTGCGGCGGAGCATGTCCCGGAAGTACGGTCCCACGCCCGTGGTGCGGTCTCCGGTGCGGGTGTGGAGGACGATGGGAAGCTGCTGCAGTGAGTCGCACTCCGCCTTGGTGAGGTAATTCATGTCCTGCATGCGGCTCAGGACCAGATTCCTGCGCTTGAGGGCATTGTCCGGATTGATGGCGGGGTTGTACCGCGTGGGCTTGTTTACCATGCCCACCAGCACGGCGCTTTCCTCCGTGAGCAGTTCCGAAGGGTGCTTCCCGAAGAACTGGTTGGCGGCCGATGAGATGCCATACGAGTTGGAGCCGAAGAAGATGGCGTTGAGGTACATGTCCACAATCTCTTCTTTTGTATAATTGCGCTCCAGTTTGATGGCCGTGATCCACTCCTTTAATTTGATCCAGATCATCTTTACCTTGCCCACGTGTTCTCCGCGGGGATAAAGCGTCTTGGCCAGCTGCTGGGTAATGGTGGAACCGCCGCCCTGGGAGGAGTCCCGGGACAGGAGGGTTTTGAACAGCACGCGGGCCAGGGACTGGATGTCCACGCCGGAATGTTTGTAGAAGCGCTTGTCTTCCGTGGCCACGGCGGCCTGCACCAGCGAGGGGGCCAGTTCCTCGTAGCCCACGAATACCCGGTTCTCTATATGGTAAGTGGTAAGGATCTCACCTTCTTCCGCAATGACCTGGGTGGCCAGCTTGGAGTCCGGGTTCTCCAGTTCCTCGATGGAGGGTATGTCGGCAAAGGCCCAGACCAGGCACAGCAGCAGCAGGAGCGCCACGATGGGGGCGATCAGAAGGATCCAGAACCATTTGACGATTTTTTTCTTGGTGGTCTCTGTCATCTCAAAAAATAGTATCTGTACAAGACCTTAGGTCTTGCCAAAAAATGTGTCTACAAAAATAATCAGAAAATTTGGAAAATTGCCCGGATTCTGCTTTACTTTGCAAAAGAATTCGGGCTTCGGCCTCAAAACAGACAGACTATGCAGGGAAAAAACTTAGTGATCGTGGAGTCCCCCGGCAAGGTGAAAACCATTCAGCAGTATCTGGGGAAAGATTATCTGGTAAAGGCATCCATCGGCCATATCCGGGACCTGGAAGAGCACAAGCTCAGCGTGGACGTTGAGAACGGCTTCCAGCCGGAATATGTTATTCCCGCCGGCAAGAAAAAGGTGGTAACGGAACTCAAGAAACTGTCGGCCGAGGCAGAGACCGTGTGGCTGGCTTCCGATGAGGACCGTGAGGGAGAGGCCATCTCCTGGCACCTTTCGGAAACCCTGGCCCTTCCGCGGGAGAAGACCCGCCGCATAGTGTTCCACGAAATCACCAAGAACGCCATCCTGGAGGCCATCCAGAACCCCCGGGACATAGATATGAACCTGGTGAACGCCCAGCAGGCCCGCCGCGTGATGGACCGTCTGGTGGGTTTTGAACTGTCTCCCATCCTCTGGCGCAAAATCCAGCCCAAGCTTAGCGCCGGGCGCGTGCAGAGCGTGGCCCTGCGCCTGATCGTGGACCGTGAAAAGGAGATCATCGACTTCAAGAGTGAACCATTCTACCGCGTGGAGGCCAGTTTCTGCCCCCTGCAGGCCGATGTTACCGTAAAGGCCACGCTGGACAGCCGCTTCTCCACCGGGGAAGAGGCCCGGCAGTTCCTGGAAGACAGTATAGGCGCTACCTATAAAATAGAGTCCATGGAGAAGAAGGAAGGCACGCGTTTCCCTGCACCGCCTTTCACCACTTCCACCCTGCAGCAGGAGGCCGCCCGCAAGCTGCGTTTCCCGGTTTCCACCACCATGCGCCTGGCCCAGGAGCTCTATGAGCGGGGTCTTATCACCTACATGCGAACGGACTCCACCAACCTGTCTTCCCTTGCCATCAATACTGCTAAGAACTATATTCTGGAGAATTACGGGGAGGAGTATCTGCATTCCCGTCAGTTCAGGACCAAGTCCAAGGGGGCGCAGGAGGCCCACGAAGCCATCCGCCCCACCTTCATAGACCGTGTGGACATTGAAGGGACCGCCCAGGAGAAGAAACTGTATGAGCTGATCTGGAAGCGCACCCTGGCCTCCCAGATGGCCGAAAGCCGCGTGATGAACACCTCCCTCAAGGTGGCGTCCGACAAGCGTCCGGAACGTTACGGCATCCAGGCCGCGGAACTGCTTTTCGACGGCTTCATGAAGGTGTATCGCGAGGGACGGGACGACGACGCGGAGGCGGCCGATGAAGAAGTGATGCTGCCGCAGATGCAGGTGGGCGACGTCCTTCAGGAAAAAGAGGTATCGGCCCTTTGCAAGTTCACCCTGCCGCCCATGCGGTACTCGGAGGCTACGCTGGTCAAGAAGCTGGAGGAGCTGGGTATCGGCCGTCCTTCCACTTATGCCGCCACGGTGGATACGCTCACCCGGGGCCGCGGTTACGTGGTGAAGGGGGACAAGGAAGGCCAAACCTTCAAAGTGACCAATTACACCCTCTCCGGCAACACCGTCCGCTCTTCCCAGAAGAACGAAGTGGTGGGCGGCGAAAGGGGCAAACTCCTGCCGCAGGAGATAGGCGTGGTGGTAACCAACTACCTGGTGGAACATTTCACGGACATCCTGGACTACGACTTCACGGCCACCGTGGAGGCGGACTTCGATGAGGTGGCCGAAGGAAAGAAGCCTTGGCGGGACGCCATCGCCGCATTCTATACTCCTTTCCATGCCCATGTGGAGGATGTCTTGGCCGAAAAGACCTACAGCAAGGTTTCCCGTGTCCTGGGCGTTGCTCCGGACGGGCAGCAGGTGGTGGCCGCCTTCGGCAAGTTTGGCGCCTATGTCCAGAAGGGCGAAGGCGAGAACCGCCAGAGCGCTTCGCTGGGCAAGGGACAGCTCATCGAAACCCTTACGCTGGAAGAGGCCCTGAAACTGCTGGAGCTGCCGCGCACCGTGGGGCAGCTGGACGGGGTGGATATCGTGGCAGTCAAAGGCCGCTTCGGCCCTTATCTCAAGTACGGGGACAAGAACGTGCGCCTGCCGCGCAACGCAGATCCCCTTACAATTTCCCTGGAGGAATGCCAAAGCCTTGTTAAAGAGGCCGATACCGAGAAGCCTGCCATGACTTTCCTGGCGGAATTCGGGGATATCAAGGTGGTAAATGGCCGATACGGACCATATATTAAGAAGGGAGAATCCAATTACAAAATTCCCAAAGGCGTGGATGTGGCTGCGCTTACGGAAACTGACTGTCAGTCAATTATAGAGAATTCTGTGCCTACCACAAAATTCAAAAAAAGGAGTAAAAAATAAAAAACTTTTTGTATTTTTGCGGTACTGGTTTAAAAATGTAAGTTATGGCAAGTTACCATATTGATCAGATAGATCAGAAGATTCTCTCCTTCCTGGTGAAAAATGCTCGTATGCCTTTCTTGGAGATTGCCCGCGAGTGCGGCGTCTCCGGTGCAGCTATCCATCAGAGAGTCAAGCGTTTAGAGTCTAATGGAGTAATCACGGGCTCCCGTCTGCTGGTAAAACCCCAGGCGCTGGGACTCAACGTTTGCGCCTTTGTGAGCATTTCCCTGTCGGAGTCCACCAAGTATCCGGAGGTGATTGCAAATCTTAAGCGTATTCCGGAGATCGTTGAATGCCACTTCATTACGGGCAAGTACGCCATCCTGGCCAAACTCTATTGCCTGGACAACGACCATCTCATGGAAGTGCTCCTGAACACCATCCAGAAGATCCCCTACATCCAGAGTACGGACACCATGATCTCCCTGGACGAACCCATCGAGCGCCAGGTCTGGGTGAAGGATTTCCAGAGTACTTCGTATTCTGGACGTTCCTAGCGGAACGACCACTTAACCTACGTTACCCCTCGTTCAGGGGCGCTGTAGCAAGGATAGAAGCGATTTGGCCAACTCCAGGTCTTCAGGAGTTGTGATTTTCAGGTTATACCGTTCGCCTTCGGTGAAGGTGAGCGGTATTCCGTATTTTTCGGCCACTGAGGCATCGTCCGTGAAGAGGGTGTCGAAGCCCTGGCTGTAGGCGGCCTTGAGGTCTTCGCTGTGGAAGACCTGCGGGGTTTGGGCGCCGAAGATGCGGCTCCGGTCGGCCGTTTCTCCGGTGGAGACCAGGCGGCCGTCCTGGTTGCGCTGAAGCACCTTGAGGGTCTCTACCATGGGACGGACGGGAATAAGGGCGGGAACGTTCTCCGCTTCCTCCCACATGCGCCGGATAAAGGAGGCCGACAGGAGCGGACGGACGCCGTCGTGCACGGCCACCAAAACGCCGTCCGGAACGTATTCCAGGGCGTTTTTTACGGAATGGAAACGGGTGAAGCCGCCTTTGACCAGACGCTGCCGGCAGCGGAACCCTTCCTTAAGGCAGTACTGCCGCCAGGGAACCACATGCGCTTCCGGCAGGGTGGTGATGATCTGGATGTCCGGGTCTGCCTCCAGGAATTTCTCCAGGGTGATTCGGAGGATGGGTTTCCCATCCAGTTCCAAGAACTGCTTGGGGACGGAGCCCCCCATCCGGGTCCCCACCCCTCCCGCTGTCACAATCAAGCATCTTTTTCTGCCCATGGCCAATTTCTTTATGCGAATATAAGAAAAAATTCGTAATTTTGAGGGATTAATCGAATTTGATAAACTGCTATATGGCTCTTCGTTTTTTGAACCAAGAACTGGCCATCGACCTGGGTACCGCCAACACCGTCATTTTCCAAAATGACCAGATTGCCCTGGACGAGCCCTCCATCGTGGCCATAGACAACCAGACAGGGAAGTGCATCGCCCTGGGCCAGAAGGCTAAACTGATGCACGAAAAAACCAATCCCGGCATCAAGACCGTGCGTCCCCTCCGGGATGGCGTCATCGCGGACTTCAATGCCGCGGAGATGATGATCCGCGGGTTCATCAAGCAGGTGAACTCCCGCCATCGCAGCCTTTTCGCCCCCAACCTCAAACTGGTCGTGGGCATCCCTTCAGGATCCACGGAAGTGGAAATCCGTGCTGTGCGTGACTCTTCGGAGCATGCCGGCGGCCGGGACGTATACCTCATTTACGAACCCATGGCGGCAGCGCTGGGTATCGGCCTGGATGTGGAGGCGCCCAAGGGCAATATGGTGGTGGACATCGGCGGCGGAACCACGGAAATCGCCGTCATCTCCCTGGGCGGCATCGTCCAGCAGGATTCCATCCGTGTTGCGGGCGACGTTTTCACGGCCGATATCCAGAATTACCTGCGCCAGCAGCATGTGATCAAGGTGGGTGAAACCACGGCGGAACGCATCAAGATTGCCGTGGGTGCCGTTATCCCCAACCTGGACGTGGAGCCGGAACCCTTCCTGGTCCGCGGTCCCAACCTCATGACAGGCCACCCGGTAGAGGCCCTCATCCCTTATCAGGAGATAGCCCACTGCCTGGACAAGTCCATCGCCCGCCTGGAGGCATCCATCCAGCAGGTGCTGGAGCAAACCCCGCCGGAACTGTATTCGGACATTGTGGAAAACGGTATCTTCCTCAGCGGCGGCGGCGCCCTGTTACGCGGCCTGGACAAGCGTCTGTCGGAAAAGGTGAACATCCCGTTCCACGTGGCGGAGGACCCGCTCCGCGCCGTGGCCCGAGGCACCTGCATCGCCCTCAAGAATACGGACAATTACTCCTTCCTCATGCGGTAGAACCATGCGCTCCCGGAAGGTACTTCCCCGTCTTATCAGCCTCGCAATCTTCATCGCCCTGGAGATTGCGTCGTTGCAATTGCTCTCCCATAATGCCCAGTTGCAGCGCATCTGGCTGTCCAGGAGCGCCCATGGCTTCATGGGAGCGGTGTGGGGAAGCACCCAGCGGGTGCAGGGTTTTTTCCGCCTGTCCAAAACCAACAGAGAGCTTTCTCTGGAAAACGCCGCGCTCCTCAAGGAACTCACGGAAACCCGCGAAGCTTTGCGGCGGGCGCATACGGACAGCCTGGGCACCGGCCTCCGGCAGGAGTCGGGCTTCGTGATTATTCCGGCAGAGGTGGTTAAGATGAGCAGGGGCTCGCAGCACAATTATCTCATCCTCAACCGGGGCTATGAAGACGGCATCCAGGAAAAGTCCGGCATCATTACCCGGAACGGGGTGGTGGGTATGATAGACGCCGTGAGCGCGCACCATGCCTATGCCTTCTCTTTCCAGCATGCCGATATCTCCATCAGCGCCCGGCTGGGGCTGGAAGGGGGAACGGGCCTGCTGGTGTGGGACGGAAGCGGCAACCGCGGAGCCATCCTCAAGGAGATCCCCCTCCAGTACAAGTATAATCCCGGGGACACCATCTACACCAGCGGTCACTCCCTGCTGTTCCCGCCGGACATCCCCCTGGGCGTGGCGGGAGAATCCCGTATCATCAACGGCGCAACCAACGAGATTTCCGTTACCCTGTTCCAGGACTTCAGCGCCATCCGCTATGTTTCCGTGGTGCACAATACCGCGTTTGACGAAATTGAGGAGTTTGTGCAATGAAAAAGTCCGGATTCTGGCTCATATACATCATCCTGCTGGTGGCCCAGCTGCTCCTTAGCACGTACGCCAACTTTACGCCGTACGTGATGGTGACGCTGCTGCCGGTGATGGTCCTTTGCATGCCCATCCGGATGCATACCATCCTGGCCATGGTGATTGCCTTTGCCAGCGGACTGTCGGTAGACCTGCTGTCGGAAGGCCTGTTGGGACTCAACGCCCTGGCGCTGGTGCCGGTGGCCTTTGCCCGCAACGCCATAATCCGACTCATCTTCGGCCGGGAACTCTTCGCCCGCGAGGAGGACTTTTCCATCCATCGCAACGGCTTCGGGAAGGTGCTGGTGGCCCTTGTGCTTTCCGTGGCGCTCTTCCTGGCCATCTATATCTGGGCCGATGGAGCCGGTACCCGCCCGCTGCTCTTCAATGCCATCCGCTTTGGCGCTTCCCTGGTGGCAAGCACCCTCCTCTCGCTGCTGGTGGTGAACCTGCTGGCTCCGGATTCCAGATAATGAGCGCCGACGGACGTCATATCCGTTTGTTTATCGGCCTGGGAATAGCTGTCCTGCTGCTCCTGGGCAAGATTTTTTCCATCCAGATCCTGCAGGACCGCTATAAGGAAGACGCCGACCGCAACTCCACCATCTACGAAACCATCTATCCCACCCGTGGTGTCATCTACGACCGCAACGGGCAAATCCTGGTGGGAAACAAAGTGGCCTACGACATCCTGGTGAGCCCCAGGGAGGTACAGGCCTTTGACACGCTGGCGCTGGCAACGGTGCTGGACGTGGATCCTTCCTTCATAAGGGCCCGCCTGCAGGAGTACGAGCGGCGGAGCGCCTCCATCGGCTTCCAGTCCGTGACCATGCTCCGCACCGTTCCGGCAGAAACCTATATGCGCTTTGACGAAGTGAAATACCGTTTCCCGGGTTTCAAGGGGCAGGTGCGCGGTATCCGGGACTATCCGGTGAACGCCGGCGGCAACCTTCTGGGATATGTTTCGGAGGTGAACCAGGACTATATAGACCGGCATCCGGGCGAGTACCGGAGCGGGGACTATGCCGGCATGACGGGCATCGAGGCGGCGCGGGAGGAGGACCTCCGCGGAGAGAAGGGCTATCACATCTATCTCCGCAATTCGCGCAACCAGATTGAGCAGCCGTACAAGGACGGGGCGGAGGACAAGGAGGCCGTTCCGGGGCACGACATCGTGACCACCATCGACGCCCAGCTGCAGCAATACGGCCAGGAACTCATGCAGAACAAGGTGGGCAGTATCGTGGCCATAGAGCCGTCCACCGGGGAAATCCTGGCACTGGTGTCTTCGCCGGGTATCGACGTGGAGCAGTTGGCCGATATCGGCAAGCATTACAACGAGATTGTGAGCAACCCCTATAAGCCCATGTACAACCGGGCGGTGCAGGCATCCTACCCGCCTGGATCCGTGTTCAAGCTGGTGAACGGACTCATCGGCCTGCAGGAGGGGACGCTTAAGCCCAGTTACACGTATCCCTGCTCACAGGGCTATCACTTCGGGGCCGGACACAAACTGGGCTGCCATTCGCACAAGAGCCCCATCAACATGGAAGAGTCCATCATGATGAGCTGCAACGCGTATTACTGCTATGTGCTCAAGAACATCCTGGACAACAAGAAGTACCCCAACGTGGCCGAGGCCCTGGACTCCTGGCACGAATATGTGGAAAGCTTCGGTTTCGGACGCAAGCTGGGGAGTGACTTTCCGGCCGAACTGGCGGGAAGCATCCCTACTTCAAGGACTTACAACAGGGCCTATGGCCGTGGCCGGTGGAATTCCACCACGGTGATCTCGCTTTCCATCGGCCAGGGAGAGATCCTGGCTACGCCCATGCACCTGGCCAACCTCTGCGCTACCATCGCCAACCGGGGGCATTACTATATTCCGCACATCGTGAAGGCCTCGGAAGGCGTGGAGATAGATCCGCGTTTCACCCAGAAACAGTACACCAAGGTGGATACGGTGCACTTTACCAAGCTCATCCGCGGCATGTGGCGGGCCGTCAATTCCGGCGCCGGCATGGGCGGGACGGCCTGGGTAGCGCATATTGATTCGCTGGACGTGTGCGGCAAGACGGGCACGGCGCAGAACCCCCGCGGGGCCGATAATTCCGTGTTCATCTGCTTCGCCCCCATGGACAATCCCAAGATTGCCATTGCCGCCTATGTGGAAAACGGCGGCTTCGGTGCCACCTACGCTGCACCCATCGCCTCGCTCATGGTGGAGAAATACCTCAAGGGACAGGTGAAGCGGACGGCCCTGGAAGAGCAGATGAAGTCCCGGGACCTGATGTCACGTGTAAAGACAGACTAGATGATTGGGGAAGTGGTAATACCGGAGCGTCGTTTGCGGCAGTCCATAGACTGGGCGCTGGTGGGGACGTATCTGCTGCTGGTGTTTATCGGCTGGATAAGCATCTATGCTTCCATCCATTCCACCAACCCCTCCTCCATCTTTGCCTGGGGCGCCCGGAGCGGCAAACAGTTCGTCTGGATGCTTACGGCCTTCGGCCTGGCGGCGCTGATCCTGTACGTGATTCCGCCCAAAATCTGGGAGGCTTTCCCCATACCTTTGTATCTGGGGGTACTGGCCTTGCTGGTGCTGGTGATTTTTGTCTCCAAGGACGTGAAAGGCTCACATTCGTGGTTTGAACTGGGACCGGTGAAATTCCAGCCGGCGGAAATCTCCAAAATCACCACCTCGCTCCTGCTGGCGTTCTATCTTAGCCGGCAGAACTTCAAGATGTCCCGCTTCAAGGACTTTGTGCTGGCGGCGCTCATCATTGCCGTCCCCATGCTGGTGATTGTGGCGGAAAGCGAGACGGGATCGGCCCTGGTCTATGCCGGGTTCATCTTCGTGCTGTACCGGGAGGGCCTGTCGGGCTGGTGGCTGGGGCTTATCGGCCTGATTATAGTGCTGTTTATCTCTACGCTGGTGCTTGGAGCCTATTGGTCCGTGATCCTGCTCATAGCCGTGCTGGTGCTGTGCAATGCCTTTTCCGACCATTTCTGGCGGCGGATGGGGATTGGCGGGGCCTTCGTGGCGCTCATGGCCCTGCTGCCGGGCGCCTGGGAATGGGTGTGCAGCGCCGTTCAGGGGCACATGGACTGGATGGCCGATGTAACCTGGGTGCCGGAACCCGGCGAAACGCAGCACTATTTCTGGAGTTTCCTCCTAAAGATAAAGCCCATTTATATCCTGCTGGTTTTAAGCCTGCTGTCCCTTCCTTTCCTGGCCCTTTATGCATACCGTAAGCGGGATAATTTCCTGGCTCTGACGCTGCTGGTCTTCCTGGCGGGGGTCCTGTTCATCTTTTCGGCCGATTACATCTTCCAGGACGTGCTGCAGCCGCACCAGCGGGGCAGGATAGAGGTACTCCTGGGCATGAAGGAGGACCTTTCCGGCGTGGGTTATAACGTGAACCAGTCCAAGATTGCCATCGGCTCCGGCGGGCTCTTCGGGAAGGGTTTCCTGCAGGGGACCCAGACCACTTTCGGCTTTGTTCCGGAGCAGTCCACAGACTTTATTTTCTGTACTGTTGGAGAAGAATGGGGTTTTGTGGGCTGTTTGGTAGTAATTTTGCTGTACGTGTTCCTGATCGTGCGCCTGGTGCTGGATGCCGAAAGCTGCCGGGGCAGGTTCACGCGCATTTACGGCTACTGCGTGGCGGCGTGCATCTTCATGCACCTGTTCATTAACGTGGGCATGACCGTGGGGCTGATGCCGGTTATCGGCATTCCGCTGCCCTTCCTCAGTTACGGCGGGTCTTCCCTTTGGGCCTTTACCGTGCTATTGTTTATTTTCCTGGCCTTGTACCGGGACGAGAAAAAGTATTTTTGATGAAAAGAATCCTTTCCTATCTGCTGCTGGCAGTACTGCTGGTCCCCATGGGGTGTACGGAAGACCCCCTGGAGGAACCAAAGGATAATCAGGGTATCCGTTACTACGGCAATCTCTTCGCGTACAACATCATGAAAACCTACTACCTGTGGGAGGCAGAGGTTAGCGAGGGTTTCGCTTCCTGGACCTATGGGGAGGATCCCGTAGAGAAGGTGAAGTCCATGCGTTACAAGGATTCCGCAGGGAACCCCGTGGACAAGTGGACCACGCTGTATGAAGATTGCAGCAGTTTCGAGCGGTCCGTCACCGGCAACGGCAAGAGTTTCGGCTTCGATTTCAAGTTGTTTTACACGAATGATTCCCATAAGGAAATCTGTGCTGTCATCACCTTTATTTATGCCGATTCTCCCGCCTCCAAGGCCCATCTCAAGCGGGGGGATACTATCTTTACGGTGGACGGGAAAAAGATGACTCCGGACAATTATGCGGACATAGTCAATGAGAAATTCTACGCTGGGGATACGGCCCGTTTCGGCTTTTCCGACGGCCGTGAGATTACCCTCACGGGAGTCCAGATGTATGAGAACCCGGTTCAGACGGTCCTCACTTTGGATGTGGAAGGAAAGAAGATGGGTTATCTGCATTTTACCAGCTTTACCATGGATGCCTGCCGGGACCTGGAGAAGGCCTTCGGCAAGTTCAAGGAAGACGGGGTTGAGGAGATGATAGTGGACCTGCGCTACAATGGCGGCGGATACACGCTCACCAGTGCAGTACTGGGGTCCATGCTGGCGCCCGTAGAAGCAGTGAAGTCCGGCAGCGTCTTTAACCGGGACATTTATAATAAGACGCTTTCGGAATCGGATGCGTTCAAGGACGATCTGGAACTCTGCTTTGCCGAAGAATTCACAATTAACGCCAGTTCCGGCTCCGAGAGCTATAAGGTGCATCCTCTGCAGGTGAATCCGGAAATCCGGAAAGTCTGGATCATTACCACCAGCAGCACCGCATCGGCCTCCGAGGCGCTTGTCTGCGGCCTTAAGCCGTACATGGACGTGGCACTGGTGGGAGAAACCACGTATGGGAAGTTCTGCGGAGGTTACCTTATCTATGCCGATGAATTCTTCAAATCCTTGTCCAAGCAGGAGAAACTGGATTTTGATGTAAAGGAGGCCAGGGAAGAAATGGAAGGCTGGGGCCTTTATGTGATTGCCTCCCGCTACTCGGACAAGGACGGCGTTACCCTTAGCATGCCCAACGGCATTCCCGCCGACTTTGAGGCCAAGGATAACCCCTTTGACGGTTATATGCTGGGAGACCCTTCGGAGGCCATGCTCTCCCGTGTCCTGGCCCTTGCCACCGGCAAGGTGACCAAGGCGCCCTTATCGGCCCCCACCCTGGATCCGGCCCCGCCGGTACGCCGTCCCGGCTTCGGCGTTTTGCTCCATTAGTTTTTTTCCTTATCTTTGCAGTCCCAACCAACTGCCTTGGTGGTGGAATGGTAGACACGAGGGACTTAGACACAATTGAGTGCGCTCTCTGAAAAGAGAGATGTAGAATGTCGTAAATTCAAGGAAGCCTTAGCGGACAATGCCGATGGTAATCTTGAGCCAAGCCTCCCAAAAGAGGAAGGTGCAGAGACTAGACACGACACACCTAAAGAACCTGGTTCCATGGTGAAGGAATAGTCCGGACCACAAACAGTGATGGTGGCGAAAGTCATAGTGGTAAGAAAATCCCTTGGCCCGAAACGGCCGTGCGGGTTCGATTCCCGCCCGAGGCACGACAAGACTTTGTAAGTTGTTGATTTTCAAACATTTTACAAGGTCTTGTTTTTTGTATCCCCCAAATTTGGTCACTTTTGGTCACCTTTTTCTTTCAGGCCAAAGAACCAAAGAGACCGATAAACAGGAATTTACCGAGCGACTGATCTACTGACTCTGAATCCATGCCACCGCATCTTCTAGCGGGGTCTCGGTTTCGACATCGGGAGTAATAGGGTCGTCACAGAAGACCTCTCCTGTCCGGGCAACGGCACGTGCGGTTGTAATCACTAGAGTATAGCCATCGGCCATAGGAAAAGACAGATTGCCACTCGCATACCCAGCAGTTGGTATGCCGAAGGTGCGGGCTTTTTCCAAACCGCGAAAACACAAAAGCGTGAGCTCTCCCGCACTCCCGGTCCAGTCATTGGTAAGAAAGGCAACAGGAGTATTATCAGGCAGTTTAGAAATCCCTTTAAGGCTAAGTCCTGCGTCCTGAACCGCGAAATCCAACGTGGTGGCGAAAGTTCGTTTGCGCGTCTGGAAACTGATAATATCTCCGTCAGGAAGCAGCGGGGCTACGGCCGTTATCATCGGATACATATTCCCACCGAGGTTGTCGCGAAGGTCCAAAATAACACCTGCGGCGTCAAGATGGCTTTGAAGGAAATCAAGCACTGTGTGTATATAGATGGAATCGCTTACTTTAACCCCGCTGTGAGCCGGAAGTTTTACATAAGCTATTCCCCCCTCAAGCATATAGGCTTCAGAAGGTAGTTCTTCGTATTCCGTAGTGTCAGTTACAGGAGCCACCAGCGCAGAATGTTTGCCTCCGGCAAATGCTAGTGCGCTTTTCACTATCCTGTGAGCATCATCGTAATTGTCAATGGATTTCGCTTCCGAAAGATATGATTCGCGTTCAATGATCCAATCGCCATTGGCGTAAAGGGCATGCTCGTCAATGATCCGAAAACTGCTTTTGACATATCCGTAAGGGGTACTTTGATCATCGAAAAGGCCGCAGGCGGAAATGCCAAACGGGATGGTCAAAAGAAGGACTCGCAAAAACAACTTACGCATACTCAAATTCCGATTCATCGGCCACTAATTTAATCATTATTCTTCAGACCCTCTAGAACCAGATAAATCTTTCGGTCGCATTTGGTCACTTTTTTCTTCCTGGCAGAAGAACCAAAGAGACCGATAAACAGGGAATTTAATGCTCTAATTTCCTCATGCCATCGATTCGGAGTTATTCCTGAAAAGAATACCCGAACCCGGCCTTGGCAACAAGAGCTTCTCCATACGGGCCTATCTTCTTACGGATGCGTGTAATGTTCACATCCACCGTGCGAGGCAAGACGATGACATCGTCAGGCCACACGGCCGAGAGCAGCTGCTCCCGTGAAAACACCTTTCCCCGGTTCTCAAGGAAGAACTTCAGAATTTCATATTCGGTCTTCGTAAAGGGAACCTCCACACCGTCTACGGTCACTTTCTTGGCATCCGTATCCATCTGTATGCCCTGGTAGCGGATTCCATTTCGGACAGCACCGAGCCGGGCCTCCACAACATTGATGATGTAGTCACCCGTCTTTTCGCATTCGCTGACGAGGTCGGCATAGACGGTCCCCTTATCGTATCCGTACATCTTGGCGTCCAAACTTTCGATATTCTGCTGTTTGAGCGCATTGCGGCAGGCATTGATCCTACGTTCGATGTCTTCGGAGAGTACCAGGTCCAGCTCTTCCTTGCGCCCGGAAAGAAGCTCATTCATCCGGGAAAGAGCATCACCAACCAACGAGAACATCTCCTGGATTCCTTCATTCTGTTGCTCGGTAAAGTCAATTTTGTTGCTCCTTTTACGTCGAAGGATGCGGGCCAGATTAAAGCAGCTGTCGCCCACGGATTCCAGCTCTCCGATCTGCCGAAGCATCGCCCTGACCATCTCTTTCGTATCATCGGACAGATGGGCTGACCCGAGATCTCCCAGGTATCGGCCAATCTCGTTCTCCATCCGGTCGCTGCCTTCCTCTCCCTTCTCAATGCGATCATAAAGCCTGGAGAAACTCTGCTCGTCTTTTGCAGCATAGAGTTCCCTCACCAGTGCAAACATATGCTGAGTCTTTTCTCCGTAAACGACAATCTCTTTCTGTGCTTGAAGCACGGAGATTTCCGGAGTCTTCATAATACCGCCGCGGATATATTGAAGGCGGAACTCATCTTCCTCGTCAGACTTCCTGGGCCGGACAATCTTGCAAACCAGCTTCTCAATCTGTGGAATGAACCAAATCAAGACAGCCGTATTGATGACATTGAATCCGGTGTGGAAAGCCGCCAGCGTAAAGGAAAGCAAAGTCGTGTCCTGCTGCGGAGCCTCCGGGTCAAGCCCCACTATTCCACAGACCATCCTCACGAAAGGGAAAAATACAATGAGCATCCAGATGACGCCGAATACGTTGAACACCAGGTGAGCCATTGCCGTTCGTCGAGCCTGTGTGTTCGCGTTCAATGCTGCCAGATTCGCCGTGGATGTGGTGCCGATATTCTCACCCATGACCAGCGCGATACCCTGATAGATGGAAATGGCTCCCGTGGCGCAGAGGACCATCGTAATAGCCATCAGCGCGGCCGAACTCTGGAGAACAGCAGTAAGGATTGTACCGATGAGCAGGAACAGCAGTATGGTGGCGTAATTGGTTTTGAAACTTGAGAAAAACGCAACGACCGCAGGCTTGCTGGCCAGGTCCATCTCCACGCCGGTGTTCTTTAGCAGGACCATCGCATAGAGCAGGAAGCCCAGCCCAATCAGGAAGTCTCCGAAATACCGATGCCTTCCCATTTGAATGAGAATGATACCGACGACCAGGACAGGCCAGACGAGATTGACGATATTGAAGGAGAAGCCGGCCGACAAAATCCAGGCCGTAAGCGTGGTGCCGATATTGGCGCCCATGATAACTGAGATAGCCTGCGTCAGGGTAAGCAGCGCCGCATTCACAAAGGATACCGTCATCACGGTAGTTGCCGACGAGGACTGGACGGCTACAGTAATCAGGGCTCCGGTGGCCACGCCGGAAAAGCGGTTCCCCGTCATAGCCCCAAACAAATGACGAAGCTGGGGGCCGGCCATTTTCTGCAGAGCCTCGCTCGTCATTTTCATGCCAAATATCAAGATAGCGATGGCACCCAGAAGTTTCAATACAATCAGCATATTCATAAAATTTCAGTGCAAAGATACGCTCCGAGGACGGTTCTCTCAAGGCGTCAAATCAATTTTAACTGAAAATTAATCGACTCTATCCCTATTGTACTCACTTCGAAATATGAATATGCTACCTTTCGAAAAAATGATGCAACATGAAAAAGATGCTCTTATTTGCTTTAGTCACAATGGCTTTCCTTTCCACAGGATGCAAGTATAGGATAGGGCAAGCCCCGAATGAAGTCCTTCAGACCTTTGTAACTATGTTCCCGGGCGCCACAGACGTGGAATGGAGCAGACAAATCTCCACTTTTACGGCCAACTTCTATCACGAACAGCACGAAAAGCAAGCACAATTCGACAGTACAGGCATCTGGCTACAGACCAGAACGGAAATGTCGATCTATGAAGCACCGGCCTCTGTCATGGCAACCGCACGCA
>JAEEQF010000089.1 GCA_016285175.1 Bacteroidales bacterium | reverse complement strand
TTCCGGCGGATTCGCCCTGTCCCTTCGTGCCAAGTAGGGTGACTGTTTCGTCGTCTGCAACTTTGATGGAGCGTCTTCGGGCGCTCCATTTTTAAAAAAATGTGTATCTTTACGCACTGCTATGGAAACAAACGACAAGAAAAAGATTATCCTGGACCGCTCCGGTTTGCAGAAAGAGTTAAGGATGAAAGGCCTTGCCGGAAAGCTTATTTCCGGTCTTCTGTACAAGATCCTGGAACTGAAGAAGGTGAATGCAACCACCCTGCGCTATTCGGATCAATACGGTCCGGATTTCGCCGCCAGCGTCATCAAGGACGTGGGTGCAGCATACGAACTGGATCCCTCCCAGCTGGACAATATCCCTTCGGAAGGAGGTTTCATCACCGTATCCAACCACCATTACGGAAGCATAGACGGGATGATCCTTACGGATGTGGTGGTCCGTAAGCGGCCGGACTATAAGATCCTCACCACCTTCCTGCTGGCCCGTATCCCCAACCTCCGGGACTGGTTCATTCCTGTCAATAACATCTCGGCCGGAGACACGCGGACCGTTTCCGGTATCCGGGCGGCGCTGGGACACATCGGCCAGGGGAGCCCCCTAGGCCTTTTTCCGGCGGGTGAAGTGGGAACCTGGCAGAAGAAGCAAAAGCGCACGGCCGTCCAGGGGAAATGGGTAGTGGAAGACAAGCCCTGGGCGGAGAACATGATGAAACTTATCCGTCGTTCCGGTTTCCCGGTGGTTCCCATCTTCTTTGACGGAGGCAATTCCCTCAATTTCCACCTGCTGGGACAGATTCATCCCAGGCTCCGTACGGTCCGCCTGCCCCACGAGCTCTACAATAAGCAGGGTCATAAGGTGCATGTGGTTATCGGCAAGCCCATTCCGGCCGATGAAATCGCCAGATTCTCGGACAAGGAGCTTAGCCAGTATCTCCATAACCGCTGCTATGCCCTGGAGGAACAGTGCCTGGAGAAGTCCGCAGAGGCTGCTCCGGCAAAGAGTCTTGCACCACTTGCGGAAGCGGTTTCCCCGGATGCGGTCCGCAGCCGGATGGAATCCCTCAGGGACAAGATGCTCTTTGAATCCGGAGATTACAGGGTATACCTCCTTTCCGAACAGGATGCCCCGGAGGTGATGCAGGAAGTGTACCGGCTGAGGGAAGAGACATTCCGCTCTATCGGAGAGGGCAGCGGAAAGTCTTTGGACACGGATCCCTATGACAAATACTACAGGCACATGCTCCTGTGGAGCGTTCCCGGAGGGGAGATCGTGGGCGGATACCGGATTGGTTTCGGATCGGAGATCATGGCCTCCCACGGCGGTTTAAAGGGCTTTTATTCGGCCTCCCTGGTGAAGATGGGCCCCCGGGCGGAGGAAATCTTCTCCCAGAGCATAGAGTTGGGCCGGTCCTTCATCCGGAAGGAATACCAGCGGGAAGTTCTGGCCCTGAAGATGATGCTGGCGGGCATCTGCGTGCTTTCCACCCAGGATTCATCGGCCCGGTATTTCACGGGACCGGTGAGTATCAGCAACAGTTTCCCGGATTTCTACAAGAGCCTTACCGCCTGTTTCCTTCAGCAGCATTATGCCCTTCCGCACTCAGAAGAGATTGCCCGGCCCAGCCATGCTTTCAAGCCGGATTACATGCGGGTGAATCCGGAACAGCTTTTCCTGCAGCAGGAGAACGACATAGACAGCCTGAACCGCTTAATCGGCAACATTTCCGACGGCCGATACCGGCTTCCGGTGCTTATGCGGAAGTATTTCAGCAACGGTGCCAGGGTAATCTGTTTCAATGTGGATCCGCTGTTCTCCAACAGCCTGGACTGCCATATCCTGCTCCCGCTCAAGGAATATCCCGTCGCCAGCGTCCGTTCCTATGTCCGGGCCCTGCCCCAGGAGCTGCAGGAAGCCGTCTTCCTCAAATTTTACGGAACCGTAAATCCCTAATCCATGGACAGTCCCATCTGGGTATATCTCATTGGATTGTCCGGAATGGGCATTTACGGTCTCCGGATCCTCATCCAGTGGTATCTGTCGGAGAAGTCCCACCAGGTGGAGTCTCCGGGGATCTACTGGATCCTGAGCAGTATCGGCGCCATCATCCTGTATGTCTATGGCTGGCTGCGGAAAGACTTCTCCATCATCTTCGGGGAAAGCGTGGGGTATTACATCTACATGTGGAATATCGGCATCATGGGCCTTTACAAAAAGGTTCCGCGCTTCCTCATTGTGCTCCAGGGCATTTTTCCGCTGATAATCCTGGCCCTCATCGTGAGGGACATACCCACCTTCATGGATACCTTCCTGCACAACAAGGACGTGCCGCTCTCTCTGCTGCTGTTCGGTGTCCTGGCGCAGTTCACCTACGAGGTTCGTTCCGTCTATCAGCTTATCTACAGCTATAAGCGCCACCAGTCCATCCTGCCGCTGGGACACTGGGTCCTGGCCGTAACAGGGTCCCTGATGATTATCACATACGGAGTCATCCGGCACGACTGGGTGCTGGCTATCGGCCAGTTCTCCATCTTTTTCTCCATCCGGAACCTGATGCTCAGCATCTCTTCCGCCAAAAAGAAAGCCGGGGAATGAACGGCGCAACCCAGCTTCTTATGATAAGGCCCGTCTGCTTCTCCTTCAACCGGCAGACGGCCCCCAACAACCATTTCCAGCAGTTGCCGGAAGCAGGGGAGGACGTGCAGAAACTGGCCCTGGAGGAGTTTGATGCCATGGTGGGGCTGCTGGAATCCCGCGGTGTACCACTCCTGGTGATCCAGGATACGGCGGAGCCGGAAACGCCGGATTCCATCTTCCCCAACAACTGGTTCTCCAGCCATGCAGACGGATCGCTTGTCCTTTTTCCCATGTTCGCCCCCAACAGACGTGCAGAAAGGAAAAAAGCCGTGGTGAATCGTATCCTGGAGGCCACCGGTGCCTGCCGGGTCATAGATTTGACCTATTGGGAAAAGGAAGGGAAGTTTTTGGAGAGCACAGGCAGCATGGTCCTAGACCGGAGCTCCCGCACCGCCTATGCCTGCCTTTCTCCCAGGACGTCCCCGGAAGTCCTTGAGGACTTTTGCCGGAAGATGGACTACACGCCTATCCCGTTCCATGCCGTGGACAGGGAAGGGAAACCCGTCTACCACACCAACGTAATGATGGCCCTGGGGCATTCCTTTGCCGTTTTGTGCCAGGAGGCCTTTTCTTCGGAGGCCGAATTGCAGGCTGTTTCGGAAAGCCTGCGTGCCCATGGGAAAACGCTTGTGGACATTTCCCTGGAGCAGATGGAGCACTATGCCGGGAACATGCTGGAAGTGTGCGGTGGAAGGGGAGAGCGCCTTCTCCTGATGTCCCAAAGCGCCTATGATGCCCTTCGGGAGGATCAGCTGGCCGTCTTATCCCGGGAGGATACGCTGGTACCCATCCCCATCCCGCATATTGAATCCGTGGGCGGGGGATCGGTCCGCTGTATGCTGGCGGAGCTGTTTAGCCGTTGATTTTCTTTACCGGGTCACAGGTGAGGCCGATACCCAGTTTGTGGAAGGTTTTCCTGTCCACCTCGCTTAGCATGACGGTGGAGTGGACCTGGGCGCCCACCAGGTTGGGCAGCTGGGCCAGGGCCAGTTTACAATTCTCGTCTATGAGGCTGAGCATGGAAATGGCCACCAGCACTTCGTCCGTGTGCAGGCGGGGATTGTGGCCATGCAGGTAGGTGACCTTGGTGGTCTGGATGGGCTGGATCATCTGCTGCGGGATCAGCTTCACATTGTGGGCGATGCCGGCCAGATGCTTTAGCGCATTCAGGAGCAGGGCGGCGCTGGGCCCCAGCAGGGAGCTGGTTCCGGCGGTTAGGATGGTTCCGTCTTCCAGTTCGATGGCGGCTGCGGCCAGCTCGCACTGCTGCAGCCTCTCCTTGGCCGCCACAGTGGTCTTGCGGTCCGCCGTAGTAATCTTGGCCCGCTTCATCAGGAGGGCTATCTTGTTCACTTCCTGCTCCGTAGCCTTGCCGTCGGCAAAATTGCAGAGGGCGGTATAGTAACGGCGGATGATTTCCTGCAGGGCGGCTTCGCAGCACACCTGGTCGTCGCAAATGCAGGAGCCGATCATATTCACGCCCATGTCCGTGGGGGACTTGTAGGGGGAGGACCCATAGATGTCGTCGAAAAGGGCGTTCATCACCGGGAAGATCTCCACGTCACGGTTGTAATTTACGGCCGTTTCCCCGTATGCATCCAGGTGGAAGGGATCGATCATGTTCACGTCGTCCAGATCGGCCGTAGCGGCCTCGTAAGCTATGTTGACGGGATGATTGAGGGGCATGCTCCAAACCGGGAAGGTCTCGAACTTGGCATAACCGGCCTTCACGCCGCGCTTGTTCTCCTGGTAAAGCTGGCTGAGGCACACGGCCATCTTGCCGCTGCCGGGACCGGGAGCCGTGACAACGATAAGGGGCTTGCTGGTTTCCACATAATCGTTTTTGCCGAAACCTTCTTCCGAGTCTATGAGGGCCACGTTGTTGGGATATCCTTCGATGGTATGGTGGTAATACACCTTGATGCCCATGCGCTCCAGGCGCTTGCGGTATGCATCGGCACTGGACTGGCCGTTGTAGTGGGTGATGACCACGCTGTTCACGCTGAAGTCACGGGCCATGAATTCGTTCCTGAGGCGCAGCACGTCCACGTCGTAGGTAATGCCCAAATCGCTCCGGACCTTGTTTTTCTCTATGTCTACGGCGCTGATGACGATGATGATCTCCAGATCGTCCTTCATCTGGTACAGCATCTTGAACTTGCTGTCCGGCTCGAAACCGGGCAGTACGCGGCTGGCATGGAAATCGTCGAACAGCTTCCCGCCGAATTCCATGTAAAGCTTGTTGCCGAAGGTGGCGATACGCTCTTTGATGCGATCCGACTGGATCTGCACGTACTTCTGGTTGTCGAACCCGTATTTCATATCTTAGAAGGTGTCTTGAATACGGGTTACAAAATTAAAACATTTGCCGGAGAAAAGCAATTGGTTTCTCCGGCAAATTTAAAAATTTTATCTTTTGTATCCTTCCAGGTTGGCCTTGACCGTTTCCCACTTGTAATAGGGTCCCTGGTAGGGTTCCAGCCCCCGCAGCAGGCGTTCCTGCTCCTGATAAAGGAATTTCACCAGGACGTCTCCGGCCTTGTTCTTATAGAAGATTATCTGTAAGTTGCTGGCCATGGGGATGTTCCAGAAGCCCAGCCACTTGTCGCAGATCTCTTCCACCTCCAGGCGGTCGCCCACGCCCTCGATGCCCAGATAGCTCACCAGGGCCATGAGCGGATAGTCGTGGCCGAAGCGGAGGTCCGCGGCGATTTTTCCGGTGGCGATGGCCTCATCGGCCTTGGTAACGATATCTTCCACGCAGGACTGGGCCATGGCTACGCGCTCTGCGCCCACATCCACGGAATTGCAGTGGCCCAGGTACAGGAACATGTTGTTCTGCGCCCAGCGGCGGTACACGGCGTCGAAGGGGAGTACACTGTAGATATCTTCCTCAACGTCAAAATCTTCCGCAACGCGGGCGGTGTTGAATACATCGTCCGTGAAGTGCCGTGCGCTCTTTACGATCTCCCGGGCGGCCACAGGGTCTGTGAACACTTTGGAGAGTACGCCCAGCGTATCGTCCGGAATCTCCCGCATGAGTTCAAAACTCTTGCGCATGGCCCGGCCGGTAACCTGCTGCCAGCCCTTCTCATTGTCCAGGTACTCCATGAACTTCTCTCCGGTATCCAGACGGATTTCCAGCTTTGGATTCTGGCGGATGAGGGAATTGGTGAAAGAGTTCATGGAAATGATGCAGCGCTGGACGGTGCTGGAGACGGCCCGCAAGTTTTTCTTACCCTTGAACACCTGCGGATAGCGGTTATAAAGGCGTTTGGCAATGGCGGCATGTTCCCTTACACCCCGCTGGGACAGACGGCCATCCATGCCATCCCATCCGGCGAGGACCTTCCGTGCTCCTTCCAGCAGCATTTCCCCGTCCGGGGTGAGAATGCCTTTGGCCTGCCCCTGTTCCATGACGGCGATTACGCCCAGGAAGGCGCTGCCGCCCCAGTCCGAACGGGAGCCGTGACGGCCGTAATGGCTTACATAGAAGGGCTTATACCCGGCGGGAGCCTTGGTATCCTGAATGGGGAAAAATTCATAGGAATTGAGGTTGTTGCCGGCCCGCGTACGGTCTTCCTGCAGCGCCTTGACGGCGGCGGGGGACTGATGGACCTGTGCAAGGGCCGATGCCGCGGCAAGGCCCAGGAAAGCGGTGAAAACGAGAAGGAGCTTTTTCATGGCGTTTAATTCAAATCACCCAAAGATAGTCATTTTTTGGCGTTTTTTGGAAAAAAACGTACATTTGTATTAAGACAACAACCACAAATCTATACTAATATGAACCTTAAGAAATTCTTAGCCATCACTGCAGCGCTGCTCTCCTGCGGTGCCATCGGCCTTGCCCAGACCCAGCAAGCACAGGTGATTGAGAACGGCGGTACCGGTCCGTACAAGTCGGTGGCCATCGGTGATGAAAGCCTTCCCACACACATGATTTACCGTCCGCAGGACCTCAATGCCTATGTGAAGGAAAACGGAAAGATTCCGGTGCTGCTGTACGCCAACGGCGCCTGCGCCAACAACAGCCTGGAAATGAGCCGCCTGCTTAGCGAAGTGGCTTCTTACGGATACCTGGTCCTGGCCATCGGCCCGTATCAGGATATGCCGGACGAAGCCTTCTATGCCCAGTGGAAGGGTGTCGTGCGGGGCTGGTACCCGGAAACCAAGGAAGTGGCCATTATGGGCAACGGAGAACGCCTGACGCCTTATACGGAGGCCGAACTGGCCGCCCAGGCGGCCGAAAGGGAAGCAGCCCAGAAAGCCGCTGCCGCCGCTGCCAAAAAGAACAAGGGCAAGAAAGCCGCACCCGCCCCGGCTCCGTTCCGTACCTACGCCCGCCAGATGCTGGAGGCCCTGGACTGGATCACGGACCAGGACGCCAAGCAGGGGAGTGAGTATTACCACCTGATAGACCTGGAGAAGGTGGCGGCCATGGGACAGTCCTGCGGCGGCGCCCAGGTGCTGGCCGTTGCGCACGACCCCAGGATCAAGACCTGCATGATCTTCAACTCCGGCATTGGCGAGATGTCCATGAGCGGCGCCTCCAAGGAATCCCTGGCCAACCTGCATACGCCTATGCTGTACATCAACGGCGGAGTGGCCGATGTAGCGTACAACAACGCCAACGGGGACTGGGGCCGCATTGCCGACGACATCCCGGTTGTGAAGATCTCCACCCTGGACGGCCATCATGGAACCTATTATGAGAAGCACGCCGGCGCCTTTGCCGTAGTGGCCCGCCAATGGATGAACTGGCAGCTCAAGGGCCTGGTAGGGGATTCGGCCCTTTTCATGAACGACGAGTACGAGAAGACCTTCTACCCGCAGTGGACCTTCGAGCGGAAGAACTGGTAATCGGTTTTGGGAGAGGTGGTCTTTCCAAGCCCGAGACCTCTCCCATAGAAACCTAATTCTAACACGCTCTAAGGCATTTTAATGGGAGAGGTGGGCATCCTTTTGAACCCACCTCTCCCAATTTGTCTTATTTTGGAGACGTATTTGCGCTTTTATGGTGTTTATATGACAGAAACACGGGTTCTAAAATGTATCTTTGTGAAGAAAATGACCCTGTGAGTTGTACAAAGAGTTGAGTGAGCAGGAACTGGCCAGGCACTGCTGTAATGGAGAAAGATTGGCGGAGGATGAGCTGTATAGAAGATATGCAGCAAGGGTGTATACGCTCTGTAAACGCTATATGGGAAATGCCGATGATGCGAAGGACCTGATGCAGGAAACGTTTATCCTGGCACTGGACAGGATCCGGACTTTCAAATTCCTTGGGAAGGGCTCCCTGTACGGATGGATAAGCCGGATTGCCATCAACAAAGCCATCAACCAGATAAAAAGGCACAGGTGGCGGATGGTTTCCCTGGAGCTATGGTCCCAGGACACGCTCCCGGAACCGACGGAGCAGCAGATGGAGACGGTGCCGCAGGAAAAGCTCCTGGAGTGGATATCGGCATTGCCGGATACCAGAAGGGCCGTTTTCAACCTATATTGCCTGGACGGGTACTCGCACGGGGAGATTGCCGATATGCTGGGA
>JAEEQF010000088.1 GCA_016285175.1 Bacteroidales bacterium | reverse complement strand
CCAGCTTGGGGCCGTAGAAGGTCGCCTCGCCGGTTTCCACCACATAGGGAAGCCCCTTCTTCTTGGCGGCGTCGATAATGCCCTGTTCGGCCTTGTTCCAGTTCTCATCACTGCCGATATACTTGGACGGGTTCTTGGGATCCCGCAGGGAAACCTGGGCGGTGAACTTGTCGAACTTGAGGGTCTTGAACACGTACAGGATGAGGTCTATCACCTTCTCGAATTCCTCCTGGAGCTGGTCCTGGCGGCAGAAAAGGTGGGCGTCGTCCTGGGTGAAGCTGCGCACGCGGGTGAGGCCGTGCAGCTCGCCGGACTGCTCGTAGCGGTATACGGTGCCGAATTCGGCAAAGCGCAGCGGAAGGTCACGGTAGGAACGCGGGGCGCTGCGGAAAATCTCGCAGTGGTGCGGGCAGTTCATGGGTTTGAGCAGGTACTCCTCCCCTTCCTGCGGGGTGTGGATGGGCTGGAAGGAATCCTTTCCGTACTTGGCGTAGTGGCCGGAAGTGACGTACAGGTCCTTGGCGCCGATGTGCGGAGTAACTACCGGCAGGTAGCCGTATTCGGCCTGCTTCTTGGCCAGGAAAGACTGCAGGGTGTTGCGCAGGGCAGCGCCGCGGGGCAGCCACAGAGGAAGGCCCGCGCCCACCCGCTGGGAGAAGGTGAAGAGTTCCATCTCCTTGCCGATCTTGCGGTGATCCCGCTTCTTGGCCTCTTCCAGCACCACCAGATATTCGTCCAGCATGCTCTTCTTGGGGAAGGTGATGCCGTAGATACGGGTGAGCTGCTGGCGGGTTTCGTCACCCCTCCAGTATGCGCCGGCCAGGGAAAGCACCTTCACGGCCTTGATCACCTCCGTGTTCTTCAGGTGCGGTCCGCGGCACAGGTCCGTGAACTGTCCGTTGGTATAGTACGTGATGGTTCCGTCTTCCAGCTCGCTGATAAGCTCCTGCTTGTACTGGTCTCCCTTATCGGTGAAGTACTTCATGGCATCGGCCTTGGAGACCTCTATGCGGGTGAAATCCTGCTTCTGGCGGGCAAACTCCAGCATCTTGTCCTCGATGGCCTTGAAGTCCGCATCCGTGAGGGTGCGGCCGTTCATATCCACGTCGTAGTAAAAACCGTTGTCGATGGCGGGGCCGATGCCGAACTTGACACCGGGGAAAAGGGCCTCCAGGGCCTCTGCCATCAGGTGGGAAGAGCTGTGCCAGAACACCTTCTTGGCTTCATCGTCTTCCCATTTGAGGAGACGGATCTCCACGTCTTCCGTGAGGGGACGCATCACGTCCAGGGTAGTTCCGCGGGAGGTTTCGGGCTCGTCCGGACGCTTTACTGATACTGCCAGCACTTCGGCCGCAAGCCGGGGGCTGATGGACATGGCCACGTCGTAGCCGGTAACCCCAGACTCATACTGTCTTACACTCCCATCGGGAAACTTGATGTTAATCATAATCTTACTTTTTGATGAGTTATTACATACCAAGTCTTTCACTGCATCATAGCAATTGCACTTGAGCCTACAAAGTTAACAAAAAATCCTTATATTTGCACTTGTGAAAGGGACTATCGACAATACTTCCATCTGGAACGAGGCGGCCAAGGCGGGCGCAGCGTTCGGAGGCGTATCCATCGGCTGCCTGCTCCTCAAGGAACTCAGCGCCGCGTCCGGTTCCTCTTTCCTCGTTACGGCCGCCGCCATCATCCTGTGGGCCGTGGAGTTCTTCGGCTGCATCCTCCTGATGAAGAACCTCATGCTCCGCCTTACGGAGAAATACGAGGGCGTAAAGATGGAGCACACCTACAAGTTCGGCCGGAGGGCGGCGCTGCTGAGCGGCCTCCTGCTGGCATCGGCCCAGGCGCTCATCATCCTCAACCTGCCCCAGGAAGACATGAACACCCTGTTTTCGGAAGTGACAGCCTCCCTTTCATCGGCCCAGCGGGCGCAGGTGGAAGGCATGACGGCCCATCTGCCCATCTACACCTTTATCTTCGGCTGGCTGTACTGCTACCTGTACGGAAGCATCCTGGCCAGGATCATGTCCCGGTATATATTCATGCAGAACCTTTTCCAGGGCAACATCCCTGACGAAGACAAGCCCGACGAACAATAGCTCTCTTATGGACCTCTCAATTGTAATACCCCTTTACAACGAACGGGAATCCCTCCCGGACCTTTACGCCTGGATTGAACGCTCCCTGAAAGACTTCAGCTATGAGGTAATCTTCGTGGACGACGGTTCCACGGACGGCTCGTGGAAAGTGATCCAGGAGATGGCCGGTAAAGCCGGCCATGACGTAGTGCACGGTATCCGCTTCCGCCGCAATTACGGCAAATCGGCCGCCCTGTATGAGGGTTTCGCCGCGGCCGAAGGGGATATTGTGATAACGATGGACGCCGATCTGCAGGACTCCCCGGAAGAGATCCCGGAGATGGTGCGGATGATCCGGGAAGAGGGGTACGACCTGGTTTCCGGCTGGAAGAAACACCGCAAGGACAACGCCCTAACCAAGAATCTCCCGTCCAAGCTCTATAACTGGACGGCCCGGAAGGTCACCGGCATCAAGCTTCACGACATGAACTGCGGCCTTAAGGCCTATCGCAAGGAAGTGGTCAAGAACATAGAGGTGTACGGAGAGATGCACCGCTACATCCCGTATCTGGCCAAGAACGCCGGATTCGGCAAGATAGGGGAAAAGCCGGTCCACCACCAGAAGCGCAAATACGGCACCTCCAAATTCGGCATGGACCGCTTTGTGAACGGTTTCCTGGACCTGATGAGCCTGTGGTTCCTCTCCCGCTTCGGAGGAAAGCCGATGCATTTCTTCGGCACCAGCGGCATCCTTATGTTCCTGGTGGGCTTCGTGATGACGGTATGGATCATCGTGGCCAAACTGGTGCACCAGGCCAACGGCCTGAAGTTCCGCGCCGTGACGGACCAGCCGCTGTTCTACCTGGCCCTGCTGGCCGTGGTGCTGGGCGTGATGCTGTTCCTGGCCGGATTCATCGGGGAAATGATCTCCCGGAGCTCCGTAACCCGCAACAATTACCAGGTGGCGGAAAGGCTATAGGCTTATTACCGTCCCCTTCCCTTCCAAAAGACAGGCCGCATTCAGGATGACGGCCTTTTTTGCACCTTGCCGGAGGGCCCGGAAGGCGTTTTCCAATTTGGGGAGCATGCCGTCGGCAATGGCCCCGTTTTCTTTAAGGCCGATGAAAGATGCCTCCGTGAGCTGCGGAATTACACTTTTGGGATTGTTGATATCGGAGAGTACCCCATCCTTCTCGAAGCAGGTCCAGAGTTCCCCGCCCAGAGCGGCGGCCACGGAGGCTGCCACCGTATCGGCATTGGTATTGAGGAGGTTACCCGCTCCGTCGTGATTGATGGGGCTGAGTACCGGCACCAGCCCCTGCGAGAGAAGCGCCTCAAGGAAAGGAGCGTTCACGGACTCCTTCCTCACGTCTCCCACGGCACCGAAATCCACAGCCTTTCCGTCCATTTCCAAAGGCGGACGCCTGCTGGCCGTAATGACGTTTCCGTCGCAGCCGGACAGGCCGATGGCGTTGCAGCCTTCCTTTTGTAACAAACTCACCAGCTGCTTGTTACACCAGCCGGAATAGACCATGGTCACCGTCTGGAGGGTTTCCGGATCCGTTACGCGGCGACCTTGGATCTTCACTGGTTCCTGGCCCAGCTTTTCCTGCATTTTGGAGGCCAGCGCTCCCCCGCCGTGTACCAGAACCTTGCGTCCTTCCAGAGCAGCGAAATCCCGGCAAAACCGCTTCAATGCAGCCTCGTCGTCCAGGACGTTGCCGCCTATTTTCACTACTTTGATCATAGATCCTGCAGGAGCATTTTTATTACGGTCTGGGCCGATACCACGCGGTTGGCCGCCTCCGGAATCACCAGGGACTGAGGACTTTCTATAACCTCATCACTCACAATCATGTTGCGCCGCACCGGCAGGCAGTGAAGGAAGAAGGCGTTGTTGGTAAGGGCCATCTTCTCCTTGGTCACGGTCCAGCTTCGGTCCTTGGACAGGACCTCTCCGTAATGCTCGTAGGAAGCCCAGTTCTTGGCATACACAAAGTCGGCCCCCTCCAGGGCTTCGTCCTGGTTATGGGTTACGCGGATGCCTTTGGTGAACTCCGGCGCCAGGTCGTAGCCTTCGGGATTGGCTATGACAAAGTCAAAATCCGTCATGGACATGCCTTCGGCAAAGGAATTGGGGACGGCCTGCGGCAGCGCCTTGGGATGCGGAGCCCAGGTCATCACCACCTTGGGACGTTCCTTCTTCCGGTACTGCTCGATGGTGATAAGGTCGGCGAAGGTCTGGAGCGGATGGCGGATGGCGGCCTCCATGCTGAAGACAGGCTTCCCGGAGTACTTAATAAATTGATTCAGAATTACTTCATTGTAGTCATCCTCCCGGCTTTCAAAGCGGGCGAAGGAGCGCACGCCGATGATGTCGGCATAACAGCCCATCACGGGGATGGCTTCCAGCAGGTGCTCGCTCTTATCCCCGTCCATGATTACCCCGCGCTGGGTTTCCAGCTTCCAGGCGCCCTGGTTCACGTCCAGCACCATCACGTTCATGCCCAGGTTCAGGGCGGCCTTTTGGGTGCTGAGGCGGGTGCGGAGAGAGTTGTTGAAAAACACCAGGAGGGCGGTCTTGTCCTGTCCCAGCGCCTTGTCGGCAAAGGGGTTGGCCGTAACGTATTTGGCGGCTTCCAGGGCCTTTTTCAGGTCCCCTAATTGCTTGATGGAAGTAAAGGTGTTCATGCGGTGAGTTCTTTCCAGGCTTGTACAAATTTTCCGGCCGTCTCCAGGCTGATGGTAAGGGACGGGAGCAGGCGGATCACCCTCTCTCCGGCAGCGCCGGTAAAGAAGTGTTTTTCAAAGAGTAAGCGGTCTCTCAGGCCCACGTATTCCGGCTTCAGTTCCAGGCCGATCATAAGGCCCCGGCCGCGGTATTCGCTCACGGCCTTGTCGTTCTGCAGGGCTTCCCGGAAGTAATTCCCCACCCTGGCGGCGTTCTCCACCAGCTGCTCCTTTTCCATGATTTCCAGGACGGCGATGGCAGCGGCGCAGGCCAGGTGATTCCCGCCGAAAGTGGTCCCCAGCATGCCGTAGGAAGCTTTAATCCGGGGACTGATGAGCACGGCGCCCATGGGGAAGCCGTTGGCGATGCCCTTGGCCGATGTAATGATATCGGCCTTGATACCGGCGTGCTGATGGGCGAAGAAAAGGCCGGTCCGGCCGTATCCGGACTGGATTTCATCGGCCACCAGGAAGGTGCCCGTCTTGTCGCAGAGGTCCCGGAGGCCCTTGAGGAAGTCGTCGGTGGGTTCGTATATGCCGGCCACGCCCTGGATGCCTTCCACTATGACGGCGGCATAGCTGCCCTGGGAGAGTTCCTGCTCCACGGCGTCCAGGTTGTTCAGCGGCACAAAAGTGACGTTGGGATTGGCGTTGAACGGGGAGCGGATTTTGGGGTTGTCCGTTACGCCCACGGCACCGGAGGTACGGCCATGGAAGGCTTTGCCGAAGGCCAGGACGCGGGCCCGGCCGCTGGCGAAAGAGGCCAGCTTGAGGGCGTTTTCGTTGGCTTCCGCGCCGCTGTTGCAAAGGAAAAGCGAGTACTCCGGATAGCCGCTCTGCGCTCCCAATTTAGCCGCCAGGGTGCTCTGGAGGCTGTTTTTCACGGCATTGGAGTAAAAGCCCAGGGTTTGGGCCTGCCGGGTGAGCGCAGAGACATAATGCGGATGGCAATGCCCCACGCTGATGACGGCATGACCGCCGTAAAGGTCTGTATAGGCCTGTCCGTCGGCCGTCCATAAAGTGGTATCGAGCCCCTTTACCGGCTCGATATCCCACTGCTTGTATACTTCAAAAAGGTCCATAGTTAAAAGGCCGATGCCTTGAGTTTGAGGCCGGTGGTTTCCTCCAGGCCCAGCATGAGGTTCATGTTCTGGACGGCCTGGCCGGCGGCGCCCTTTAACAGATTGTCTATCACGGAAGTAATCACCAGTTCGCCGCCATGCTTCTCCAGGCTTATAAGGCATTTGTTGGTGTTTATCACCTGCTTGAGGTCCACCGCGCCGGGGAAAAGGAAGGTGAACGGCGCATCTTGGTAATAGTCTTCGTAGAGGGCTTCCGCTTCCTCCTGGCCCAGCGGGCAGGCGGTGTGCAGGGTGGCGAAAATGCCCCGCGGGAAGTCTCCCCGCACCGGCACAAAGTTAATCTCCGGCAGCTGCGGCTGCAGACTTCCCAGATTTCTCCTTATCTCAAGAAGGTGCTGATGCTCAAATACTTTATAGGCCGATAGATTATGGGTGCGCCAACTGAAATGGGTGGTGGCCGACGGCTTTACACCCGCACCGGTACTGCCTGTAATGGCAGTTACATTCACCGCTTCCTTCAGCAGACCTTCCGCCGAGAGCGGCAGCAAAGCCAGTTGGATGGCCGTAGCGAAACAACCGGGATTGGCCACTTTTTCCGCAGCCTGGACCTTGGCTTTCTGCCACTCCGGAAGACCGTAGACATAGCCTTCGCTCTGGTCCCGGTAATCCTGTGCCAGATCTATAACCTTCAGTCCCTCAGGCTTTTGGTGGGCTTCCCAGAATTGGGCGCTCTTGCCGTGTGCACCGCAGAGGAAAAGGACATCGGCCTGCTCCAGGGGGGCATCGGCAGAGAAAACCAGGTCCGTGTCTCCCCACAGCCCTTCGTGCACCAATGCCACCGGATCCCCGGCATGGCTCTCCGAGTGCACAAAAACCACCTGGACCGCCGGATGATTCACCAGCAGCCTCAGTAGTTCGCCGGCGGTGTAGCCCGCCCCTCCTATGATGCCGATCCTTGTCATCAGACTATTCACCGGGATGGTGGATGGTAAGGTGCTCATTAGGGTCGTACAGCAATCCGGTGCAGATGCACATTTTGTAGTCGTGACTCTGCAGGATGGGGAAATGGCGGCATCCCTCGCAGCCTTTCCAGAACTCCGGGTCGTCCGTAAGTTCGTTATACGGCACCGGGCGGAAACCGAACTCATAGTTCATCTTCATCACGGCCGCGCCGGTGGTAATGGAGAAGATCTTGGCGTTGGGGAAGAGCTTGCGGGAAAGGATAAACGTCTGTTCCTTAATGCGTTTTGCCAGTCCCTGCCCGCGGAATTCGTGCGCCACGATAAGGCCGGAATTGGCCACGAACTGCTTCCCTCCCCAGGACTCGATGTAAGAGAAACCGGCAAACTTTCCGTCTTCCGTGAGGGCTATCACCGCCTTCCCGCTCTCCATCTTCTGGATGATATATTCCGGTGTACGCTTGGCAATACCTGTTTTCCGTTCCAGGGAAGAAAGATAGATTTCCTGGCAAATCTCTTCGGCATATTTTCCGTGGCTTGCATCGGCCACTTTCACTGTAAACTCCATTTATCGTGGTACTAACTAATCCGACACAAATATACAATTATCTGAATAAAATACCTAATATTTTAACGATAAATGCATATTATTTCGATTTAGTGTGAATATTATGCAATATTTATGCATAAATTTTACTCATCCAGGACGGCGTGGAGTGCCGAGGACAGCATTTCCCGGGAAGGAAGGGGATTGTCGTCAAAAATGAAGCGGACCCAACCTGCCTTGTCCACGATATAGACACGCGGAATGCGGGAGGCGGCGAAGAGAGAATAGACGGCGCGGTCCTCCTGGGCCGACCAGGGAAGGGAGAGCTGTTTCTGTAGCCAGAATGCCTTGATATCCTGAGCACGCTGGGCCCTGGCGATACAGACAAAACGTACGTCGGCAGGAGTGCTGTCCACGTAAAGACGCTGGATTTCCGGCAAGAGCTGCTGGCAGTCCGGACAGGAGGTATGGAAGAAAACGATGACGGAAACCCTTCCGGAGGGTTCCCGGGAATGGAAGGTGCTCCCGTCCTCCAGGGTAACGCTGAAAGCAGGAACAGGATCCCCCACCTGCACCGGGTCCACTCCATTCTCATCATCCACCACATGGCACCCCACAAGAAGCACCGCCATACAACACATTATGACCTTCCGCATTATCATATACAAATATACAATATTTTTCTGAGCGAAGCGAACGGCGGGCTTTACACCTAATTGAAAGGCTGTAGCCTCTGAAAACCAAGTCCCTCCCATCGATGGTTACCCACTCATGTGCCGTGGGCGGCGACAGTTTTCAGAGGCTACAGCCTTTCTAAAAAAAGAGCCCCGGCATCAT
>JAEEQF010000087.1 GCA_016285175.1 Bacteroidales bacterium | reverse complement strand
TTTGCGTTACATTTGCAGTCCCACAGGCCCGGATGGCGGAATTGGTAGACGCGCTGGACTCAAAATCCTGTGATAGCAATATCGTGCGGGTTCGATTCCCGCTCTGGGCACCGTAAAACCGCTTTGTAGATATCTGCAAGGTGGTTTTCTATTACAAGTGGGACAAATGGTCGGGTTTTACTGTTGCATATCTCGCTGAGTATTATTATTTTTGGTCCCAAACAGATTAATAGGTAAATAGCAATGGAAGGTATTCTCCAGAACAAACAACCCTACGAGACTCCTAAAGTGCAGGTTGACAATTATACCGAAGAAAATAGCATTCTTGCCGCCTCCGATTATTGGTCCGAGCCAATAGACTAATGCATCGTCGGTAATCGCCCCTACCATGCCCTAGCCACCATTACCCGCATCAACGGGGACGGCAGTATGGATATGCAATAATCCCTAGGAAAAACGGTTATGAAAACAACTTTCAAACACTTAATGATGATGGGTATTGCCACCCTTACCCTGGCCTGCGCTCCCAAGGAGCCGGTAAAATACCTGGCCCTCTCCTTTGACGACGGCCCCAACCTCACCACCGAGTCCAGGATGCTGGACCTCCTGGCCAAGCACAAGGTGCCCGCCACCTTTTTTGTCATCGGCAACAACATCAACGAGCAGACCGCCGAAAATATGAAGCGGGCCGTAAAGCAGGGCTGCGAGATAGGAAACCACTCCCTCACCCATTCCATGATGTCCCTCATGGACGAGCAGCAGGTGAAAGACGAGATTGAAGCCACTTCCGCCCTCATAGAGAAGATTGTGGGAGAACGGCCGAAGTTCTTCCGTCCGCCGTACATCAACGTAAAGCCGGAGATGTACGACTGGATAGACCTCACCTTCATCTGCGGTAAAGGCTGCCAGGACTGGGAGGCCGAAGTGGGCAAGGAGGCCCGTCTGGAAGGGATCCTTTCCAGCGCCGAACCCGGAGCCATCTACCTCCTGCACGACTTTGAGGGCAACGAAGCCACCGTGGAGGCCCTGGACGAGGCCATCCCGCTGCTGAAAAAGCAGGGTTATACCTTTGTAACCGTGGGGGAACTGTTCAAGAAACTGAACTGCACGCCCGACGGCCACACCCTGTACAACGTGGTGCCCGTCAATACTGCCCAGTAAGGGTACTGCCTCTAAATCAATTCTTTATCGGCTGGGAAGGGCATGGCCGGAAGTCTTCAGGGCCTCCTTGTCCAGTTCTCCGCCACATAGCACCTGTTTGCCGTTGATGAACACGCGGCGGATTCCGAAGGACTTGGTCTGGTCCGGCGTGGCGTCCTTCATCTCGGCTTCGTCGAAGACGGTTAGGTCGGCATAATAGCCCGGCTTCACGTATCCGCGCTCCGGGATGGAGAAGCGGTCGGCCACCCCGCCCGTCATCTTGCGGATGGTGCGGGGCATGGTGTCGCCTTTGCCCAGCAGGGAATAATGGATGAACTTGGGGAAGCAGTCGTAGATGGCGGGGTTCTGGATGCCGTTTTCCTCCACCCAGGCGTCCGTCATATAAAGCACGTTGTCTCGTTTGGACTGCCATTCGATGATTTCCTGCGTGGTGTAAGACCCCATGTTGGCGCGGCCCTTGAAATGGGACATCTCGCAGAGTTTCATATAGGTTGCATAGCCGGACTTGTGCCATTCCCGGGCTATCTGGCGCACGTTCTTGCCTTCGTATTCCTCCAGTCCGGGACCCAGGTACGCGATTTCTATATCCTTCCACCCGAAGCCCAGCATCTTGAGGATCATGCCGTTACAGACGGTGAAAAGGCGCAGCTTGTTCTTAGGTTTGAGGCGCTCCTCAGGCGGCAATTCCATGAACCAGCTGGGCAGGAACACCGTCATCACGGAGACGCCCAGCAGCTCGTTGTAGATATCGAACCAGGCGTCTACGCCCTCCTTGCGAAGGTCGTCAATCATCCGGTGCAGTTCATCTTTGCTCTTGAAGGTGCTTGTGCCCACAAAAATGGCGTGCGAGTACTGCAGCTTGAGGTGGGTGCCCTTGGCCATCTCCACCAGCTCGTCCATGGCGCGGAGGTTGTGGGGCCGGCCGAAGAGGGGCTGGTAATCCATGGTAAGGGCCGATAAAGCCCTGGCGTGGACCGTCAGCGGACGGTCGTACTTTTCGGCCAGCAGGGCCACGTCGCGGGTTTCGGCCACATCGGCAAAACGGCCGGGGAGGTACATCATGCCCAGCGAGAGGCCGCAGGCGCCTTCCTTGAGGCTCTGTTCCAGGGCGGCAAGCATCCGCTGGCGTTCGTCTTCCGTGAGCGCCCGGCTCTCGTAGCCGGTAACGCTGGCGCGGGCCGTGCAGTGACCCGCCAGGACGGCCATGTTGCAGGGATTCTTCCGGTCCACGGCCTCAAAGAAACTCTTGGCCGAAGGGTACACACCCGTGGTGTCCCCGTGATAGCCGAACAGGCCGGCGCCCACCTTGTCCAGGTGGGGCGTATCGGGCTCAAAGCCGATGGCCGAACAGCCGCAGTTGCCGGTAATGAAGGAGGTAATACCCTGACGGATAAAAGGTTCCAGATACTTCAGAGGCTCCTTCTTGATGGCAAACCAGTCGTTGTGGGAATGGGCGTCAAAGAAGCCGGAGGAGATGCTTAGGCCTTCCAGGTCTATGGTTTCATCGGCCTTTTCCTCCAGGCAGGGACCTACGGCGACAATCTTTTCATCCTCCACAAGGATGTCTCCAAAGACGGGTTCACTTCCCGTTCCGTCGTAGATCTTTCCGTTTTTTAGTAAAGTGCGCATATCAATAAGTGGATTTGATTCGTGAAGCGGTGAGGGTGATGTCGCGCGTGGCGGGAACCGGCGCAGGATTGCCCTGGAAACGGCGGGGCTGCGGGGCTACTATCGTGATTGTCAGTTCGTTCCTATCGGCCGAGAAATTGAAACGGAAACGCTCCTGGCAGCCATTGTTGAACAGGGACAGGTAGTACGCGCCCAATTCATCGGCCCCAGTCCAGGTGCACCAGCCGGCGGTGGTCATGGGCGTTGTGTTCATGCTGTTGGCATAGACCGTTCCGCCAAACAGCAGCGTCCGGTCCGTGCTGCCCATCTTCCAGCTGTCCAGGCCGAAGGGAATGTTGTGGATGGCCTCGCCCGTCTCCAGCGTGAGGTACATGTTGCCCTCTGCGTCAAAGCGGAAGGCGATACCCGTGAGACCGTAGCTGTTCTGGTGCATGCGGTAGCGCAGGGTGCGCGAACGCTCGCCAGGCTGGGCCGATGCCTCCGGGAAGGGATGCTTCAACTCATATCCGCCGATGGCAGCCTGCAGGTCAAAGTTCTTATTGGGCTTGAGCTTCTTGTCGCTCATTCCATCCAATAAATTGTATATCAGTTGGTTGAATCCCGCCTCGTCTCCAATCTGACCATTGGAGGCAACCACCAGGTCATACTCCGGAATCACCATAATCAGCTGGTTCTGGCCGCCGATGGCCCGGTACGAATTGTGCCGTCCCATCCAGGTCTGGTAGCCGTAACCCTTGCCGCTGTCGTCCTTCTCGTTCTCCTCGTCGGAGAGCTCCGGACGCTGGAAGATATGCGGAGTGGTCATGGCCTTGACCCATTCCCGGTTAAGCAGCTGCTTTCCCTTCCACACGCCGCCGTTCTTGAGGAAAATGCCGAATTTGGCCAGGTCCGAAGTCTTGCTGTGCATGCCGCCGTTACCCATATTGCGGCCGTCCAGGTCCATTTCCCAAACCACGTCTTTGATGCCCAGCGGGTCCAGCAGCCGCGGCTTCAGGTATTCATAAAGCGTAATCCCTGTCACCCGCGTGATAATCTGCGATAGCATGTGAGAGCAGGTAATGTTATAGGCGAAGGAAGTGCCCGGTTCGTGGGCATAGTCCATGGCCAGGAAAGAGCGCACCTGGTCGTCCCCGGAGCCAGGATACTGCGTGCGGGCATGTCCGGCCGACATGGTAAGGAGGTGCTCCACAGTGAGCCGCTCCAGCTCCGGCGCCGTCTTTTCCGGCATTAGGTCCGGGAAGAAGTCCTTTACCTTGTCGCTTACCTTAAGCAGGCCTTCCTGCACGGCAAAGCCGATGGCCGCACCGGTGAAGGTTTTGGTGGCGGAATACATGGCGTGCGGATACTGCGGGCCGTAGGGCGCCCACCAGTGCTCGGCCACCACTTTATCGTGCCGAAGGAGCATGAGCCCGTGCACCTCGTATCCACCCTCCTCCAAGGCCTTGAACCAATCGGCAATGGCCTCTGAGCGAATTCCTTCCGCCTCCGGCGTACTGCGCTCCAAGCCATCGTCATAAACCTGTGCGGCCAGGCCGATGGAAACCGTGGCGGCAGTAAAGAGAAGAAGGATCTTTTTCATATTACAGGCGGAAAAGCATGGGGGCGAACTGGTGCAGGGAACGGCGCCAGGTGAGCCACTCGTGGCCGGTGCCGGGGGATTCGTAATACACGTGCTTCACGCCCAGGCTGTCCAGAGCGCAGTGCAGGTCGTAAATGCCCTGGTACATGCCGGCCGGCTCATCGGTGCCGATACTGATGTACAGCAGGTGATACTGGTCGTTGTACGAAGTGGGGTACATTTCCGCATCCCTGCGGTCACCGGGGCCGCGTCCGGAGCCGCTGAAACCGCCAATCCAGCCGAAGAGCTCCGGATGGTCCAGGCCGATGGTATAGGCCTGGAAACCGCCCAGGGAAAGGCCGCAGATGGCGCGGTGGTCCCGGTCCGTGAGTGTGCGGTAGAGCGCATCGATGGTGGGCACGGTCTCTTCCACCATCACCTTCTCGAAGGCGTCGAAGTTGAAGAGGTTGAATCGGCCGCCTTGCTCTTCACCGGCCAGGGTGGCCACGGCGTGTTCGCAGACGATGATCATGGGTTCGCATTCGCCCGCGGCAATAAGGTTGTCCATTATGTCGCGCATCTTGCCCTGGACGGCCCAGCCGGTCTCATCCTCACCGGCTCCGTGATGGAGGTAAAGCACCGGGAAGCGGCGCTCCGGTTCCGTCTTGTACTGGGGCGGCAGATAGATGTAGTAAGGGCGGTCTGCGCCGGTTAGTTCGGAATGGTATTTCTCTATGCGGATCTCTCCGTGCGGGACTTTCTTTTCCAGGTAATAGTCCACGCCGGCCTCCGGGATCTCAATACCGCTTCCCCAGTAGAAGGAGCCGAAGAACTGCTCCGTGTTGGGGTCCGGAACCCGCTTCCCGTCCACGTTTAACATGTAATAGTGGAAACCGGGCACCTGGGGCTCCGAAACGACCTCCCAGATACCGTCCTCTCCCTTCACCATATCGTAATTCTTGCCGCCTACGTTCACGGAAACGGCCTGGGCGTCCGGCATGTCCACGCGGAAGACTACGCTGAGGTCCGGGTTCACCATGGGATAGTCGTGACCAGGAAGATTGGTGGTGGCGGGGGTGGGTTTGGTAAGGACACCCACCTGGGTGTTTCCTGCGCAAGAAGCCAGCAGGAGAGCCGCCGAAAGGATAGAAAGGATTCTGTTCATAGTAAAATGCGATTAGGACTTGTGAAGATAGTCAATTCTAATTAAAAAGGCAAATTTGGGAATGGCCGGAAAAAGTTGTAGCTTTGAAGAGTAAAGCCGAAACCAATAAAAAACCAACCCATACCATGAAACCCAGATTCCTTCTCTGTGCCATAGCGCTGTCGCTACTGGCCGTCGGGTGCAAGCACTACGACTATCCCTTCCAGAATCCCAGGCTCTCCCTGGACAAGCGGGTGGACAACCTTATGTCCCTGCTCACTCCGGAAGAGAAAATCGGCCTCATGATGAACGGCTCCATTTCCGTGGACCGGCTGGGCATCCCCGCCTACAACTGGTGGAACGAGGCCTGCCACGGCATCTGCTACGACGACGTAACCGTCTTCCCGCAGGTGATCGCCCTGGGCGCCACCTTCGACGCGCCCCAGCAGTATGAGATTTACACCGCCGTCTCGGACGAGGCGCGGGCCGTCTGGAACACCACGGACCACAACAAGATGGGCGTTACGGAACCCAACGGCAACATCTGGCACAACGGCCTCACCTTCTGGTGCCCCAACGTGAACATCTTCCGTGACCCCCGCTGGGGACGCGGCCAGGAGACCCCGGGCGAGGACCCGTTCCTGAACGCGGTCATGGGCACCCAGACCGTGCTGGCCATGCAGGGGACGGACAAGAATTATTTCAAGCTGCACTCCTGCGCCAAGCATTTTGCCGTGCACAGCGGCCCGGAGGCCGACCGTCACCGCTTTGACGTTACCGTCTCCATGCGGGACCTCTGGGAGACCTACCTCCCCGCCTTCCGTAAGATCGTGAAGGACGGCCACGTGCAGGAAGTGATGTGCGCCTACCAGCGCTATGAGGGGGATCCCTGCTGCGGCAGCGACAGGCTCCTCACGGACATCCTCCGCAACAAATGGGGTTTCGACGGCCTGGTAATGTCGGACTGCGGCGCCATCGGCGACTTCTATAACACCCGCCAGCACGGAACGCATCCGGACGCCGCCAGCGCATCGGCCGATGCCGTCCTTTCCGGCACGGACGTGGAATGCGGCACCAGCTTCAAAGCCCTCACCGAAGCCATTGAGAAGGGCCTTATCACCGAAGCCCAGATTGACGTGAACCTGCGCCGCATCCTGGAAGCCCGCTTCAAGCTGGGCATGTTCGACCCTGCCGAAAAACTCCCCTGGGCCAAACTGGGAGAGGAGCAGCTGAGCAGCGCCGCCCACACCGCCCTGGCCGCCAAGGCCGCCCGGGAAGCCATCGTGCTGCTGAAGAACCAGGACAACGTGCTGCCGCTCCGCAAGGACGGTATCACCATAGCCGTGGTGGGTCCCAATGCCGATGACGCCCGCGTGATCCTGGGCAACTACAACGGCTATCCCACCGCCGCCAACACCAAGACCATCCTGGGTGCCATCCGCGACGCCGCCCCCGGCGCCAAGATCATTTACGAGCGCGCCTGCGACCTGGTGGAACCCGCCATCACCACCCATTACATCGGCCGGATAAACGGTGGCAAGGGCCTGCACGCTGAATACTTCAACGACACGGAATTCGGCGGCGGCGTGGTGGCTTCCGTGGATTACGACCAGCCGCTTACGCTCAACACCACCTCCCCGGCCCTGGCCCACGAAGACTGCGCCTGGACGGAGGGGCTCAACCTCACCAACTTCTCGGCCCGCTACAGCGGTTCCTTCACGGCCGATTATACCGGAGATATGGTTTATGCCCTGCGCGCCAGCGCCCTTTACAAACTGGTTGTGAACGGTGAAACCATCTCCGAACGGAAAGAGATGCCCGCCGGTCGTTTCGGTGGCTTCGGCGGTTTTGGCCGCGGCATGGCCCCCACCACCTTCCCCGTGGAAAAGGGAAAGAGTTACGATATCCAGATTGAGCTTTCCCAGCCGGAAGCCCGCTCGGCCTCCTTCTCCTTCGACCTGTACAGCCGCCTGCCCGTGGATCTGGAAGGCGTGGCCACCCGCGTCAAGGATGCCGATGTGATTGTGATGGTGAGCGGTATCTCCTCCAACGAGGAAGGGGAAGGCCACGACCGCACCTATATCGAGCTTCCGGAAATCCAGCAGGACCTGCTGGCCGCCATGGACGCTACCGGCAAGCCGGTGGTGCTGGTTAACGTTTCCGGCTCCGCCATCGCCTTCGGCGGCGTGGAAGACAAGTACGACGCCCTGGTACAGGCATGGTATGGCGGTCAGGCCTGCGGCCTGGCCGTGGCCGATGTCCTGTTCGGCGACTACAACCCCGCCGGACGCCTGCCGGTCACCTTCTATGCCTCCACGGAGCAGCTTCCGGACTTCAACGACTACTCCATGGAGAACCGGACTTACCGCTACTTCAAGGGTGAGCCGCTCTATCCGTTCGGCTACGGCCTCAGCTACACCAGCTTCAGCTATGGAGACGCCCAGGTGAGCGGAAAGCCCGCCGCCATGAAACTCACCGTTCCTGTTACCAATACCGGTTCCCGCGACGGGGACGAGGTGGTGCAGGTGTATGTGAAGGCCCTGGACGACCCGGGTGCTCCCATCAAGTCCCTCAAGGGCTTCGCCCGTGTGAACATTCCTGCCGGCCAGACCGCCCAGGTGAGCGTACAGCTGGGCAGCGAGGCCTTCGAATTCTACGATGAGGCCATTGACGAACTCTCCATCAAACCCGGACGCTATCAGCTCCTCTACGGCGGTTCCTCCAAGGACTCCGACCTCAAATCCATTGAAGTGACCATTTAATCCACCGCAATATGAAACGTCTTTTCCTGTTTGCTTCGGCCCTGCTGGCAAGCCTTACGCTGGCGGCCCAAAACCCTTACCTGCCCCTGTGGGAGCACGTTCCCGACGGAGAGCCGCGCGTGTTTGAAGACCCGGACAATCCCGGAAAGTTCCGTGCCTATA
>JAEEQF010000086.1 GCA_016285175.1 Bacteroidales bacterium | reverse complement strand
AAGTTCCAAAAACTTTTCATGGCTAAAACACTAACACATCACTGTCACCATACGTGTCATATCCGGAGGTAATGACCTTCTCCCCGGGCTCCAGGCCTTCGAGGACCTCGTAGTACTGGGGGTTCTGACGGCCGATGCGGATCTCTCTCTTGACGGCCTTGTTGCCGTCTTTGTTGACCACGTAAATCCATTTTCCGCCGGTCTTCTGGTAGAAGGTGCCGCGGGGGATGATGACGGCCTCTTCGGGCTGGCCCAGCTGCAGGTTCAGGTAGTAGGTCTGGCCGCTGCGGATGTTGTCGGGCTGCTCGCCGTCGAACTTGAAATCGGCCTTGAACTTGCCGTCGCGGACCTCCGGATAGACTTTGCGGATGAGGGTGGAGTAGGTGTCTCCCTGCCGCTCGAAAGTGGCTTCCAGGCCCTCCACCACGCGGTCGATGTAGTGCTCGTCTATCTGAGCCTCCACCTTATAAACGCCCACGGAATTGATCTGGCCGATTTTGGTGCCGCTCTGGATGCTCTGGCCCAGGACTACGTCCAGCAGGCCCAGTTCGCCGTCGATGGGGGCCTTCACAATAAGGTTGCTCTTGCGCTTGCGGATCATCTGCATATTGAGTTGCATGTTCTCCAGGGACTCCTCCATGCGGTCGATCTGGGTGCCGCGGTACAGGCTGTCCTGCTTGGAGCGCTCGCGGATAAGGTCATATTTCTGCTTAGCCAGCCGATAGTCTTCTTCGGCCTTGAGGTAGTCCTCCTTGGCGATGAGTTTGTCCTCGTAGAGGGCCTTCTGCTGCTCGTAGGCGCGCCGCAGGCGTTCCACCTGCGTGCCGTACTCCAGCACGTTCTGGCGCACGTCCAGCTTCTGCTGCTCCATCTGGATCTGGGTGTTGCGGAGGATGTTCTCCTTCTCGGCCAGTTCGGCCTCGGAATTCAGAATCTGGAGGTCCAGGTTGTCGTTATTCAGGATGAGGATGGCGTCTCCGGCCTTCACGGGCGAACCTTCCTCGATGAGGATCTTCTCCACGATACCGCCTTCCTGGGGGCTCAGCTGGATGGTGGTCATGGGCTGCACACGGCCGCTGATGCGGATATAATCGTTGAATTCGCCCTTCACGGCCGATGATACCGTAACAGTATCCTTATCCACCCGCAGGGTCTTATTGTTGGGCCTTGCAATCAGGTAAATCACAAATGCCAGCAGCAGCGCTCCCAGCCACCAGGGCAGGGCCTTCTTGGTGAACGCTACGCGCCATCCGGTCTTCTTTTCGATAATCTTATCCATAGTTTTACTGATTTACGTATTCAACACCATTATAGTATCTGACCACCGCCTGCTTGATGAGGTATTTGAACAGGCTGTTCATCTCATCGGCCTGGGCTTTGAGGTAGTTGTTGTTCGCGGTCTGGAACTCCAGCGGGGAAATGAGCCCCTGCTCCAGTTTCTTGAGGTTCAGCGTGTAGGCTTCGGCCTGTACTTCGGCCTTGCGCTGGGCCTGCTCATAGGCGGTGGCCGATCCGTCGCGGTCCTGGATGGCCCTTTTCACTTCGCTTTCCACATCCCGGCGCTTCTGGTCCAGCTCGGCCGTGGCCTTTTCCAGGGCGTGGCGCTTGCGGGAAATGTTGGACTGTTTGCTCAGGCGGTTCCAGATGGGGATGGAGATTGAAAGCTCCACATATTCACCGCTGTTGTTCTTGAGCTGATTCATGAAAGGGGAGGCAGCGGAACCCTGATAGGTATAATAGCTGGTATTCCAGCCGGCATAAAGGCCGACGGAGGGAAGTACCTGCCACTTGGCGGTGTTCAGCTCCCGCTTGGCGTTCTGCTGCTGCCAGGTGGCAATCTGGATGGCGGGATTGTGCTCCAGGGCGAAGTCTACCACAGATTCCGTTGCCATCGGCTCAGTCTGCCAAACCGGCATCGACGTGTCAATGTTCAGCTCCTCATCCAGCGGCCAGAACATCAGGTCGGAGAGGGTCATCTTCTGGTCGCGGTACATATTGTAGGTATTGGTGAGTTCGTACTGGCGGTCGGCCAGGTCGGCCTCCATCTGGATTACATCGGCATGGCCTTTCTGTCCCAGCTCTTCCTGCCTTTTTGCCTTGGCAAGCGCCTGCTCAGCCACGGACACCTGCTCTTCATACACATCGCACAGGCGCTTGTAGTACACTACATTGTAGTACGCCTCCATCACGGCCAGGCAGATATCGGCCTCCACCTGCTTCTCCTGGGAGTCTGCAATGAGCATCCCCGTCTTAGAAATCTTGTAGTTGTTCACCGCCTGGAAGCCGTCGAAAAGGTCGTAACCGGCACTCACGCTGTAATTGTTGTGGAACGACGTGGTGTTGAAGTAGGTGTTGGTCTGCGGGTCGATGCTTCGGCCGAAGTTGTAGTAGGCGTAGGTCTGCGCCGTTATCTGCGGCGTGAACAGCTTCAATGCCGCATCCCGGCGGGCTATACGGGCATCCCCTATCTCCGCCTCCTGGATCCGGATCTTGGTGGAGTTGGAAATGGCGTACCGCATGCAGTCCTGGAGGGACATTACATCGGCCGTCTGGCCCCAGGCCCTGAATGCCAGGGTAGAAAGCCCCAGCGTGAGAATGAAGAAAAAAATGTAAAGTACTCTTTTCATTTTAATTGAATTGTCACCGTGCCAGAATGCAACACAGGATGTGCCAGAATTTTTAAGTTATTGATTGTAAGGTGTTAACGAAAATGCCCAGGCGCAAAAAATGTGTAAAGGACTTTACAATTCTTTACACTTTTGGCTTTACACTTTACAATTCCTGTAAAATTTATCACAAAAAATTTGGTTTATAATGTAAACTTGTTTATATTTGCACCAGGGTTAAGGCGGACTGCGCAGCTGCACTTGGCCGCAAAAACGAATTAAACAATTGATACAATGGAACAAAACAAAGAAATGACGGCTCACGAGAGCCTTCAGCTCATCTCCGAAATGCTGAACAACAGCCGCAAGGACATTCTTCGCAGCAATGCAAAGTACTATATGATCTGGGGCGTGTTGCTCACCTGCTTCTCACTGGCTATCTATATTCTGTGGAAGACTACCGGCCAGGCATATTGGAACCTTCTCTGGTTTGCCATGCCTCTTGTGGGATTCCCCATGGACAAGTGGATAGGAAAAAGAGAAGAAGCCGTTCGCTCCGAAAACGTCATCAGCCGCATTACCAGGGGCATCTGGCTCACATTCTGCATCTTCTCCTGCTCGGTTGCCATCTTCAACATTCTCTTCTCCGTCGTTAACACGAGCCCTATCGGAGCCATCGCCGTCGGTACCAGCCTGTCGGGACAGATTATCCTTCTGTTCGGTATGGCCGAAGCCATCACCGGCGTTGCGCTGAAGAACTGGACCATCAAGATTGCAGGTGTGGTGACAGGCATCGGGGGTCTTGCGCTATATTATGGGATCGGCCTTTACGAAGAGCAGATGCTTCTTTTCACCTTTGCCGGCCTTGTCCTTTTCATAACCGGAATCCTCGTAAAACGCCAAAACCGGTAGCCCTATGTTTCCCAAGTTAGATCCGCTCCTTCATTCCGAACTCCGGCTGGCGGTGATGTCCATCCTGGCCGGGGTGGATGAGGCCGATTTCACCTATTTGAAGAAACAGACCGGTGCAACATCGGGAAACCTGAGCGTACAGATAGACAAACTCACGGCCGCAGGCTACATCACGGTGGAGAAAGGCTTCAAAGGCAAGATGCCCCGTACCACTTGCCGCATCACGGAAGCGGGCCAGGAGGCCTTCGGCAACTATGTGGAATCACTGAAAGAATACCTCAAATGAAAAAGATCATTAAAACCCTGTTATGGACCCTGCTTGCCCTGATGCTGCTGATTGCAGCCGGAGCGTGGGTGAAGTTTGGCTCGTTGGTCAAAGGGGCCATGTCCGTCCAGAAGCTGGACGAGGGGCTCTATTATATGGAATACAAGGGTGATGACGGCTTTGCCGGACTCATCGAGAGCGGCGGAGGAAAAAGTTCCGGAGAACTGGTGGGATATGTGATGAATTTCCTGTCAAAGGGTTTCTACAATCCCCCTCTTACGCCGGCCCCGGCCCAGTACGGCTGTTCCGCCCTGACGGCCCGGACTCCGGACGACGAAGTGCTGATGGGCAGGAACTTCGATTTCTCCTCCGCAACCGGATTGGTGCTGCACACCCGTCCCAAACACGGGTATGAGACAATCACCACCTTCAACGTGGAGTTCTTCGGCTTCGGCAGCGACTGGGTGCCGGAAGGCTTCGTGAACCAGTATATGGCCCTGAGCGGCCTCTTCTTCGCCCTGGACGGCCTCAACGAGAAGGGCCTCGCCGTGGCGGACCTGATGGCGGGTGACGACGCGGTGACGCACCAGGAAAGCGGCAAGCCGGCGCTCACCACCACTTCGGCCATCTGTTACCTGCTGAAGAACGCTGCCACCGTGGACGAGGCGCTGGAACTCCTCAGGGGGATTGACATGCACTCCGATATTGGCGCCGCCCATCACTATGCCATCTCCGACGCCACCGGCCGAAGCGTCGTGGTAGAGTACGTGGACAACCGGATGGAGGTGGTGGAGTCGCCGGCTGTCACCAACCACTATCTGTGCGCAGCCAAGCTGAATGTGGGCCTTTACGAAGGCGACCGCCGGTACGACTATCTGTGCAGCCAGTTTGAAGCCGCGGGCGGCGTGATGGACAAGCGGCAGCTTTCCGAAGCGATAGCAGCCGTGTCCCAGCCGCCGGCACAGGGAGACAGGCTGGGTACGGCCTGGACCATGGTGATGGACCTCACCAGTCCTTCCGTAACCTACTATTCCCGCCGCCATTTCGACAAGCCCTTCCGCTTCTCGTTCCAGCGTTAAGCTAGCGGAAAACCAGTTTGAATGCGGTTTCCTTCTCGTTGCTGTGCAACAGCTCAATGCTGCCGTTGTGGTTGCGCATGATCTGACGGGCAAGGGAAAGGCCGATGCCGGAGCCTTCCTTCTTGGTGGTGTAGAACGGGATGAAGATCTGCTCCTGGGCCGATACGGGAATGGGTTCGCCGTCGTTGGCCACCTGTACTACTACATCGTCTTCTTTGCCCATCCGGGCGGAGATGACGATGTTTTTTGCCCCCGCCTGCAGGGCATTCTTGATGAGGTTGATGAAAATCTGCGAAATCTGCCCCTCATCGGCATAGATCATTAAATCCTGCTCTTCCGGCCGATAGAGGCAGGTGGCGCCGCAGGAGGCCGTGAATTCGCGGTTGAGGCCGATGATGCTGTCCATCAGTTCCTGCAGGTCCAGTGCCTTGCGGATGGGTTTGGCCACCCCGGACAGCTGCCGGTAGGTCTGCACGAACTCTATCAGGTTACGGGAGGAGTCGGAGATGGTTTCCAGGCCCGCCTTGATGTCCAGTTCGCTGTGGCCGTTCTCATCCACGGATTTGGCCATGGCGTCGCTCAGGGAGGCGATGGGGGATACCGTGTTCATGATTTCGTGCGTGAGCACGCGGATGAGTTTGGTCCAGGAATCCTGCTCGTGCGCCTGCCGCTGCTTTTCAAAGATGGTGCGGATACGGTTGAGCGTCCGGTTGAAGCGGTTGCTGTCCTTGAAGCGGAAATTCAGTTCCCCGTCTTCCAGCGCGTCCATCATGTAGCCTACCTTCCGGATGGCCTTCCGGCGGGTATGGATGGTGGCAAGAGCCGCTGCAACCAGAGCAACGGCAACGACCAGCAGTATGATTTGCCAGGTGGTCACAGGCCGTATTTCTTGAGCTTGGCATAAAGGGTGGGCCGGCTCACGCCCAGCATCTTGGCCGCGGCGGAAATGTTGCCGTTACAGCGTTCCATGGCTTCGCGGACCTGAGATTCCTCTTCGGCCTCACCTGTCATCCTGGGGGCAGGGCCCGAAGGAGCTACCTGAAAATCCCGGGCGGTGAGATTCTTCTCTTCGCTCAGAATGACAGCCTTCTCTATGCAGTTCTGCAGTTCCCGGATATTGCCGTTCCAGCGGGCCTCCGTGAGCATGGAGGCAACTTCAGGGGCCAGGCCGGTGAGCGGCCGGTGATATTTCTGGGCATACCTCTCCAGGAACAGTTGCGCCAGCGGGACAATGTCTTCCTTCCGTTCGCGGAGGGCGGGCAGGGCAATGTGGACAGTGTTGATCCGGTAGTAAAGGTCCTCCCGGAAGCGGCCTTCGCGGACCAGCTGCTGCAGGTCCATGTTGGTGGCACAGATGAGCCGGATATTCACCGGAATGGCCTGGCTGCCGCCCACGCGGACCACGCTCCGGTTTTGGATTACCCGCAGCAGTTTTGCCTGCAGGTGCAGGGGGATATTGCCTATTTCGTCCAGGAAGAGCGTACCCCCATCGGCCTGCTCGAATTTGCCCACATGGTCCGTGTGCGCGTCCGTAAAGGCGCCTTTCACATGGCCGAAGAGTTCGCTCTCGAACAGCGTTTCCGTGATGGCGCCGGCATCCACCGCCACCATCGGCTTCCCGCTCCGGAGGCTGTGGGCGTGTATTTCCCGCGCCAGCACGTCCTTGCCGGTGCCGTTTTCGCCGGTAATGAGCACGGTGGCGTCCGTAGGGGCAATCTTGTCCAGGGTCTTGCGGATATCGGCCATGGCTTTGGACGTGCCCCAGTACATGGATCCTTCGCTACGCTCAGGATGACCAGTGTCTGTTATTCTGAGGCCACTGGCCGAAGAATCTCTGCCCTTTGCCTTCCGGGCCTTGTCCCGGGCGGAGGTGAGCACTTCCACCAGCTTGTCGTTGTCCCAGGGCTTTACAATGAAATCGAAGGCGCCGCGCTTCATGCCTTCCACGGCCAGCTGGATATCGGCATAGGCGGTGAAAAGCACCACTTCCACTTCCGGCACCATTTTCTTGATTTCTCCGGCCCAGTACAGGCCTTCGTTGCCGGTATTGATGGAAGTGTTGAAATTCATGTCCAGCAGCACCACGTCCGGCCGGAACTGCTCCAGCGAGGATACCAGGGTAGAAGGCGAGGGAATGGTCTTGACCTCTGCGAAATGCATGGGCAGCAGGATCTCCAGGGCACGGCGGATGCCCAGGTTGTCGTCCACTACCAGAATCTTCCCGATCTTTGAAGCCATAGTTTATTCTAGAAGGCGTAAACGATAATATAAAACAGCATCACGGCGCTGCAGATGAGCTTGAGGCCGGTGCCGAAAAGAAAGCCCAGAAAGGCCCCGAAGGCCGATTTCAAAGAGGAGATGGCGGGCTTGTTGGCCAGGAGCAGCTCTGCCGCGAAGGCGCCCAACAGGGAACCCATGATCATGCCTATGGGCGGATAGATGAGTCCCACAAACAGGCCGATGACCGCGCCCCAGCTGCCGTATTTGCTGCCGCCGGTGAGCTTGGTGAAATAGGCCGGAACCACGTAGTCCAGCAGGCTGACCACAATCACGATCGCCAGCCAGACCAGGAGGAACTTGGTGGTCATGGGGTCTCCGGCGCCGTTGGCCCCGGCTCCCCAGATATAAAGCACCAGCATTCCCACCCAGCTGAGAGGCGGACCGGGCAGCGCCGGCGCAATGCTGCCCACGATACCCACAATGCCCAAAATGATGGCGAGGATGGCAATAAAAGTTTCCATGGCACAAAAATATTGATTATCTTTGAGCAAACAAAAACTATTCCTACTATGTTTGCAAAAGAGGTCTATGTAAAAAGGCGCAAAACCCTGCTGGCCAAGATGCGGGAAGCCGGCCAGAGCGGCATTATCCTTTTTGTTGGAAATGCAGAAGCTCCGGCCCAGTATAAGGACAATTGCTATAAATGGCGTCAGGACAGCTCCTGGCTGTATTATTTTGGCCTGGACGAACCTTGTATGGCTGCCGTCCTGGACATAGATTCCGGCGCGGAAACCCTCTTTGCCAACGACGTGGAGATAGACGATATCATCTGGATGGGCCCCCAGCCCAGCGTCCGTTCCAAGGCCGATGAGGTGGGCATGGAGCATACTGCGCCCTATGGCGGTGTGGAAAACGCCGCGGCCCTGGCCCGCAAGAGCGGCCGACCGGTGCATTTCCTGCCACCCAGCCGGTATTACAATACCCTGAAGCTGGGCCAGCTGGTTCCCGGCGGCACGCCTTCGGAGCCCCTTATCAAGGCCGTCATTTCCATGCGTCTTATCAAGGAAGAAATTGAGATCCAGGCCATTGATGCGGCCTGCGCCTTGGGATACGAGATGCATTCCGTTGCGCGGGATGCCATTAAAATCGGCATTGTAGAGCAGGACATCGTGGGCAAGATGGAAGGTGTGGCGCTGGCCAAGGGCTGGGGCGTTTCCTTCCCCACCATCCTCACCCAGCACGGAGAAACCCTGCACAACCATATTCACGACAAGATAATCCAGCCGGGCAAGCTCATGGTCATCGATGCCGGCGTGGAGAGCAACGAGCATTATGCCAGCGACTTCACCCGCACGTATCCCACCAGCGGCAAGTTCACCCA
>JAEEQF010000085.1 GCA_016285175.1 Bacteroidales bacterium | reverse complement strand
GGTAGAAAGAAAAAATGAATTTGCAAATTATTTATGGCCTTACCCAGTGGATTTTGATGCCGTCGCGTTCCATGCCGCGGAACCAGGTCATCTGGCGTTTGGCAAACTGGTGGATGGCGTTGCCCAGGGCAATCTGCATGTCTTCATAGGTAAGCTGCCCCAGGACATATTGCGTAACAAACTTGTACTCAAGTCCGTAATAAATCAGGTCATCGGCCGGGACCGTTTCCAGGAGATGGCGGATTTCCTCCACCAGACCTTCCTGCAGGCGCTCTTCCAGCCGCCGGTCGATGCGCGCCACACGCTCTTCGCGTGAAACCAGCGTACCGATATAATAAACTTTGGACGGCAGCTGCTCTGCGGGGAGGCCGTTCTCCTTCTCAAATTTGTAGGCCCTTGTAACAGCTTCTATATAAAGGCCGCTGCCGCCGCACAGGATGGGAATGCAGCCCCGGGAACGGACATCGGCATACGCTTTGGCAAATGCTGCCTGATATTCATAAATATTGAACTTGGTACCCGCAGGGACAATATCTATCAGGTGATAAGGTACGTCTCCGTATTCGCAAAGGTCCTTTCCAGTACCTATATCCATGCCCGCATACACCTGCCGGGAATCGGCCGACAGGATTTCGGCTTTTATGGGGGAAGAGGTATTTCCCGAAGCATCGGCCTTCTTTTCAGCGGAGGGAAATACCTCTTCCCCCATACCGGCCAGGGCCTTTGCCAATTGAACGGCATAGCGGGTTTTTCCCGAAGCTGTGGGCCCCAGTACGCAGATGAGGTCTATATCGCCGGCGGCACAGGCACGCGCCAGGGCGGGGACATCCAGGGTCTCCGGCTCCGGCATCTTGGCCATGGGCGGGATGCCCGGTCGGTCGGGCAGCAGCTCCGTCTTGTTCATATCGGCTAATCCATGGACTGGCTGGTGCGCACGGACATGTACAGCATCTTGGCGTACTCGTCCGGGGTTACCGAAGCGAAAAGATAATTAACGGGGTCCAAAACGGTTCCGCGGTGGAGGACCTCGTAGTGCAGATGGGCGGCGGGAGAGGTGATGGAAATACCTATCGTGCCGATTTTCTGGCCCCGCTTCACGTTGCGGCCCTTGGAGACGGAGATTTCTCCCAGCAGGCAGTAGCGGGTGGAATAGCCGTTCTTGTGGCTGATCTCCACAATGTTGCCCAGGCCCTTGCGGGAATGGATTTCCTGGGTTACCACACCGTCGGCCGCAGCATACACGGGCGCGCCCTGGGGGGCGATGAGGTCGATGCCCTCATGCTGCATCTCCAGCTTATGGATGGGATTGTGCTTGAGGCCGACGGAAGCGCCGGTCTGCACATAGGACATGCCCTTGAGCGGCAGGGACAGCGGCGGAATGCTGTCCCGCTGTTCCAGCAGGCGGAAGATCTCCCGGAAATTGTCGTCCACATTGCCGGCCATGAGCATGAGGCTCTCTGCCGTGGAGGCGGCCGATGAAAGATAGAAACTCTCTGACAGCGAGTCGCTTCCGGGGATCACATCCACGGCGGAAACCGCATCCATGGACGGGGCTTCCGTCTCAAACAGTTCCCTGTAGATGGCCTCGTCCTTTTCCATGAGCCCATCCACCACATCGGTGATAAGGGCTTCTTTCTGGGTGAGGTTGCCGTAAAGCTGCCGGTACAGGCGGTTTTCCCGCTCCAGCCGGCGCTCCTCCTCCGTGGAGAAGAACAGGGCGAAGACAATGTAGAAGACGATGGACAGCGAAACCGTTGCCACCAGATAGCGGAGCAATCCGCCCAGGAACTTCCCTATGCGGCTGCCCTTTTTCATTTGTCTTCGGGTTTACGGACCATTTCCATATAATCCTTGGACGGGATGTCCAGGTCCATGTAAAGGGCGGGATTCACGTAATCCTTGCGGTAGATGATCTCGTAGTGCAGGTGGGGGCCGGTGACGCGGCCGCTCCGGCCCGTGAGGCCGATGCAGTCTCCCCGCGTAACCTTCTGTCCCTCAACCACATCTATCCGGGACATGTGCGCATACCGGGAAACGTAGCCGAAGCCATGGTCAATTTCTATGTGATTGCCATAACCCTTACCTTCATGGGCGGCCTTGATTACCGTACCGTCGCCCACCGCGTAGATGGGATTGCCCGGGTCGCAGGCGAAGTCCATGCCGGTGTGCCGTTTGCCGATACCCAGGATTGGATCGGCCCGGTAGCCGAAGGGACTGGACATCCGGTAGGTGGCGGGGTCTGTGTTGATGGGGGAGATGGCAGGGATGTGGGCGGCCATATCGCCGGCTGTACGCTGGACGGCGGCCACGTCGTCAAAGGACTTGGACTGGATATAGGCCCGTTTTTCCATCACGTCCACCCGCTTTACAATGTAATGCAGGGCCGTCCCTTCCAGGTCCTGATAACGGTTGGTCCCGCCCAGGCCGGCCAGGCGCACCGCCTGCGGGATTTCGTCCAGGCCATAGACGGAGCGGTAGATGCGGTCGTCCCGGATTTCCAGCATGGAAAGCCTTTCCTCCTGCTGGTCCAGCTGCTGTGAAAGGCGGTCTATGCGGGAGCTCCAATCGGCATTCTGCCGCTTCAGGATGGAGGTTTTGGGCAGGTCCAGTCCCAGCACGTGCACATAGAACCACATGTAGAACAGGAACAGCAGAATCCCGGAAACCACTACGGCAAGGATCTTCCAACCCCAGTAACGGGGCTCTTCCTTGAGCTCCGCCATCAGGGTTTCCGGATTCAAAATATATTGCCTGATCCTTGACATGGACTGCAAATATACGCAAAATTCCCGAACCGGGCCCTATTTCGCCATTCCCCGAAAAATGCTTATCTTTGTAGGCTATAATGAATATAAGGATATTAACTATATGACTTCAAAAGAGATTCGCCAGAAATATCTGGACTTCTTCGCATCCAAGGGGCACACCGTGGTGCGTTCCGCGCCCATGGTCATCAAGAACGACCCTACCCTCATGTTCACCAACGCGGGCATGAACCAGTTCAAGGACATTTTCCTGGGCAACAGCGCCCCCAAGTTCCTCCGGGCGGCCGACAGCCAGAAGTGCCTCCGCGTGAGCGGCAAGCACAACGACCTGGAGGCGGTGGGCCATGACGGCCGTCACCACACCATGTTCGAAATGCTGGGCAACTGGAGCTTCGGCGACTACTTCAAGAAAGAAGCTATCGACTGGGCCTGGGAACTGCTCACGGAGGTGTACAAGATTGACAAGACCAAGCTGTACGCCACGGTCTTCGAGGGCAGCGAGGAAGACGGGACCACCCTGGATACCGAAGCCCAATCGGCCTGGCTCAAGCATTTGCCTGCAGACCATGTGCTCACCGGCAACAAGCACGATAATTTCTGGGAGATGGGCGATACCGGCCCCTGCGGCCCCTGCAGCGAGATCCATATCGACCTCCGCAGCGACGAGGAGATAGCAAAGATTCCCGGCCGGGAACTGGTGAATACGGACAACGACGAGGTGATTGAGATCTGGAACCTGGTGTTCATGCAGTTTGAGCGCAAGGCCGATGGTCACCTGGAGCCGCTGCCCGCCAAGAACATCGATACCGGCATGGGCTTCGAGCGCCTGTGCATGATCCTGCAGGGCAAGAAGTCCAATTATGAGACGGATGTCTTCAGCGGCCTCATCGGCCGGGTGGAGGAATTCTCCGGACACAAGTATGCCGAGGGAGGCAATGTGGAAGTGGCCATGCGCGTCATTGCAGACCACGTCCGCGCCATCGCCTTCTCCATCGCCGACGGCCAGCTGCCCTCCAACGTGAAGGCCGGTTATGTGATCCGCCGCATCCTCCGCCGCGCCGTCCGCTACGGCTACACCTTCCTGGGCTTCACGGAACCCTTCCTGTGCCGCCTGATCCCCCAGCTGGTGGCCGATATGGGAGAGGCCTATCCGGAACTCAAGGCCCAGCAGCCGCTCATCCAGAACGTTATCAAGGAGGAAGAAAACGCCTTCCTGCGCACCCTGGACCGCGGTATCCGTATGCTGGAGGACAACATGAACAAGAACGCCGCCACCAAGATGGTCTCCGGCGTGGATGCCTTCGTGCTGTACGACACCTACGGCTTCCCCATAGACCTTACGGAGCTGATTGCGGCCGAGAAAGGATACAAGGTGGACCTGGAAAGCTTCAATGTGGAGCTCCAGAAGCAGAAGGAGCGCGCCCGCAGCGCCACCGCCAACGAATTCGGCGACTGGATGGTGTTCAGCGAGGCCGATGTAGTCTTTGAAGGCTACGATACCCTGCGCACGGAGGGTGCCCGTCTGCTTAAGCAGCGCACTGTAAAGCAGAAGAATAAGGAGTTCTTCCAGCTGGTTTTCGACCACACGCCGTTCTATGCCGAAATGGGCGGCCAGGTGGGCGACTCCGGCTATATCGAGGGAGAGAACGGTGAGCGGATCCAGATCCTGAACACCGTGAAGGAGAACAACCTCACCATCCATCTGGCCGAACGTCTTCCTTCCCGGAGCACCCAGACCTTCACGCTGGTGGTGGACAATGTACGCCGCCGTCACATCCAGAACAACCATACGGCCACGCACCTGCTGCATCAGGCCCTCCGCGTTGTCCTGGGCACCCATGTGGAGCAGAAGGGCTCCTTTGTGGGACCGGACTATTTCCGCTTCGACTTCTCCCATTTCCAGAAGATGAGCGATGAGGAGCTCCGCAACGTGGAAATCCGCGTGAACCAGCTCATCCGTTCGGACTTCCCGCTCAATGAAAAGCGCGACGCTTCCATGGAAGAAGCCCGTGCCATGGGTGCCATGGCCCTGTTCGGCGAGAAATACGGAGATGTGGTGCGCGTGGTGCGCTTCGGGGATTCCGTGGAACTCTGCGGCGGTACGCACACCAGCAGCACCGGTACCATCGGCCTGTTCAAGATTGTATCGGAGAGCGCCGTGGCCGCCGGTGTACGCCGTATCGAGGCCGTTACGGGCGCAAAGGCCCTGGAGAGCGTCCATCACATGGAGGACCTCCTGAGAGGCCTCAAGGACCTGATGAACAACGCTCCGGACCTGCAGGGCGCCATCGAGAAGCTGCTGGCGGAGAATGCCGATGCCCGCAAACAGTTGGAGGCCGTGGCCAACGAGAAGGCCGCAGCCCTGGCCCAGAAGCTGGAGGAGGGCGCCGAAGAGATAAACGGTGTGAAGGTGGTCCGTTTTGATTCTTCCACGGATCCGGCCATCGTCCGCAATGTGGCCCTTTTGTTGCAGAAGAAAGTTGCCAACCTGGTGCTGGCCGGTGCCTATGCCTTTGACGGCAAGCCCAACCTGGTGCTCATGTATTCCAACGACTTGGTGGCCAAGGGTCGCAATGCCGGCAAGGATATCCGCGAGGCGGCCAAGTGCATCCAGGGGGGCGGTGGCGGCCAGCCCGGCCTGGCAACCGCCGGCGGACGCCTCCTGGAAGGCCTTCCCGCCGCCCTTGACAAATTAGTAGAAATCGCCACTGCATAAGATGAACAATACCTCCAAAGCCAAATCGAAGGACCCAGGCGCTCTGCAGAGCGCCCGGCCGGAGGCCGCGGGGGATAATAGGGGGCAGAGCCCCCTCAAGATAGTGGGCGTCAGCCTTGTGTGGCAGCGTTAGCATGTGGGATAGATGAGGAAATTGGACAGGTTTATACTCAAGTCGTTTGTGGGACCGTTCTTTGCGATCCTGCTCATTGTGGTATTTATCCTGGCCATGCAGTTCCTCTGGCTGTATATAGACGAGCTGGTGGGTAAGGGCCTGGAGTTCCGGGTTATCATGGAATTCCTCATGTGGGGCAGTATCCAGACTTTGCCGCTGGCCCTGCCGCTGGCCACCCTGCTGTCTTCCATGATGACCTTGGGCGGCATGGGCGAGAACTTCGAACTCACGGCCATCAAGGCTTCCGGCATTTCCCTGGCCCGGGTGCTGGCTCCCATGTTTGCGGTGGGCATCTTGATTACGGTGGGCGCCTACTTTGTGGGAGACCGTCTGGTTCCTTATTCCATTAACCAGATCTACACCATGCGGGACGATATAGGCCGCACCAAGAGTGAGATCAAAATCCCCACCGGAACGTTCTACGACGGCATTGAAGGCTATATCCTCCGGGTGGACAGGCGGGACAAAAAGACCGGCATGATGTATAACATCCAGGTGTACGACCATTCCGCCGAAAGGGGCAACACGCGGCTCACCGTGGCCGACAGCGGCCTCCTGAAGATGTCCAAATCCAAGGATTATCTCACTTTCCAGCTGTTCAACGGTACCAACTACCAGGAGGAGAATACCCGGCGGTATCAAGACACCACGCTGGCCATGCGACGCATCCATTTCCGCCGGCAGGAACTGGTGATTCCGCTGGAGAACTACTCTTATCAGCAGTCCGATTCGGCCCGTTTCGGCGAGCAGGTAAGGTCCATGAGGCTCCGGGACCTGCGTCACGGCCGGGATTCCCTGTCCCGCCTGAATGACGAGGGGCTTAAGAAACGTGTCTATCAGTTCCTCAATTCCACCGGCCTGGACTATCGCCGTCAACTGGATACCACCTGGCGGGAGAAGGCCGGGAAGGGGGTCATGGAGCCGCTTGGGGATTCCCAGTGGAAGACGCCCCGGGACAAGCGCACCGCCTATGACAATGCCGAAAAGGACGCTGCCTTGTATGAGCAGATTGCCCGTAACCAGATAATGGAGTCTCGTGATTACATCCATCTGATTTACAGGACAGATGTGGAAATCTGGAAGAAATTCGCCCAGGCGCTGGCCTGCCTGCTGCTGTTCTTTATCGGCGCGCCCATCGGCGCCATCATCAAAAAGGGTGGCCTGGGCACACCGGCGGTTATTTCCATGCTGTTCTTCATTCTTTATTGGGTGGTGGATATCATGGGAGAGCGCCTGGCTAATAATGGTGCCACAACGGCCTTTATCGGCAAGTTTGCATCGGCCTTTGTGCTGGCGCCCATAGGTGTCTTCCTTACGGTGAAGGCGGTTCAGGACTCCAGCGTTTTCAATGTGGACCTGTTCAAGAGCGGTTTCCGCCGGGTCAAGAGTAAATTCTTCCGTATGTTCCGTAAAACCAGAATCGTTTACATGGGTACCCCGGAATTCTCCGTGGGCCCGCTGGACGCCCTCATCCGGAACGGCTACAAGGTGGTGGGTGTGGTCACCGTTCCCGACAAACCTTCCGGCCGCGGCCTCAAGATGAACGAGAGCGCCGTAAAGAGATATGCCGTGGAGAAGGGCCTGCCGCTGCTGCAGCCGGAGAAACTCAAGGACGAGCAGTTCCTGATGGACCTGATCGGCTGGAAGGCCGACCTGTTTGTGGTGGTGGGCTTCCGGATGCTTCCGGAGGTGGTCTGGAGCATGCCCAAGCGCGGCACCTTCAACCTGCACGCCGCCCTGCTGCCGCAGTACCGCGGCGCCGCTCCCATCAACTGGGCCGTGATCAACGGGGAGAATATCACCGGCGTCACCACCTTCATGATTGACAAGAAGATTGATACGGGCGGAATCATCCTCCGTTCGGAATGCCGGATAGAACCCACGGACACGGCGGGCACCCTCCACGACAAGCTGATGGAACTGGGTTCGCAGCTGGTGCTGGAAACGGTGGAAGGACTGGTCCAGGACAATGTGGAACTGCGTGTGCAGAGAAGCTTCATCCAGGGCTCGGAACTGCTCCATCCCGCACCCAAGCTCACCCGGGAACTTCAGCATATAGACTGGAGGGACACCACCCGCCACATCTATAACCTGATCCGCGGCCTTTCCCCGTATCCCTGCGCATTCACGGAGCTTGTGCCGAAATCTAGTATGGCGGAAGGTATTACGCTTTCCTCCGCGAATAATAAGGCCGATGCTACGGAAAGCGTAACACCTTCCGCCGCTAATAATAAGGTCAATGCTACGGAAAGGGTATCCCCTGCCGGTATGCAATTGAAGGTGTATTTCGGCGAGATGCGCTACGACCTGCCTAAGGCGGAGCCGGGTACTGTGTTGAGTGACGGCAAGACGTATTTTGCCATTGCTACGGCCGATGGCGCTATCGCCATAACGGACCTGCAGCTGGCGGGCAAGAAGCGTATGGACGTGAAGTCTTTCCTGCTGGGCTTCCGCAATCCCACGGCATATGTGGCCACTCAGGGCACTTCCAAGGCCGAAATCGCCAAAGCAGCCCCCAAGGAAGATGAATAACATCGTCATATTATGTAACGGGGCTTTCCCTACGGAACCGTATCCGCTGTATCTGCTGGATTCGGCCGATGGGGTGGTGTGCTGCGACGGGGCGCTGGAGAAACTCCTTTCGCACAATCCATCGGCCTGCCCGGCAGCGATAATCGGCGACATGGATTCCCTTTCGAAGGAGCTGCAGGATCGTTTTGCACCGCAGCTGGTCAAAGTGGAGGAACAGGATACCAACGACCAGACCAAGGCCATGCGCTATGTGCTGGAGCATTACCCGGAAGCCATGGACATCACTATCCTGGGTG
>JAEEQF010000084.1 GCA_016285175.1 Bacteroidales bacterium | reverse complement strand
GCGGCCTTGGCGATACGGATGGGATCCTTCTCCCCTTCTTCCGTATAGACGGGAACGGCGATACTCTCTCCCAGTACCTTGAGCTGCTCGATGGCGGCCGGACGGAAAGTGTCGCAGGCGGCCAGCATCACCTTCATGCCCCGCTTGGACTTGATATGAAGGGCCAGCTTGCCGGAGAAGGTGGTTTTACCCGAACCGTTGAGGCCGGCCACCAGCACCACGCCGGGATTGCCCTTGATATTGATGTCCTGGGCTGTAGAACCCATGAAGGAAGCCAGCTCGTCGTGCATGATCTTCACCATCATCTGCTGCGGCTTCACGGCCGTGAGGACGCCCGTGCCGATGGCCTTGTCCTTCACTTGGTTGCAGAAATCCTTGGCCACCTTGTAGCTTACATCGGCATCCAGGAGGGCCTTGCGGATGTCCTTGACGGTTTCCGCCACGTTGATTTCGGTGATCTTGCCTTCACCCTTCAATATCTTGAAAGACCTTTCCAGTCTCTCGCTCAAATTCTCGAACATACGTAATACTTTTAGCCTACAAAGATAACCATTTTTACCGGATTCCCGTCCAAAGCCGGTAGTGCGTCTGAAAATGAGAAAGAATTTAACGTTTCAACCGATTATTTTAACGTTTCGAAGAGTCCCCTGGAGGGTGTCCCGCTAACTTTGCGGAAAACTTTTGTGCTATGAAAAAGAAAAGATGGATGGCGGTGCTTCCGCTGGTGGCGGCCCTTACCGCATGTGAAGATTTCGGCCTTGGCGGGCCGCAGGGAGAACTGAGATGGACGCTGGACCGGGAAGTCCTTACAAAGGCATCCAGCGAGATTCCGGACACCAACGACTTTATCCTTACCATTACCGACGGCAAAGGGAAAACCCTCTACGAAGGCAGTTACGGGGACTCGCCGCAGGCCCTGCAGGTGGATCCGGGAAGCTATACAGTGAGCATAGTCTCCATCCCCTTCACCTCCCCGGCCTTCGCCCGGCCGCAATACGGAGACGAGCAGGTGGTTGTGGTGAAAGGCGGGCAGAGCGTGGATGTGAGGCTGCAGTGCACCCTGCAGAACGCCGGCCTCCGGCTCAGGATAGCACCGGATTTCCTCACCTCCTTCCCGGACGGGGTCCTGTATGTAAAAGGAGGAAACGCCCGGCTCATGTACAGTTACAAGGAAACTCGGATTGCCTACTTCAAACCGGGCGAAGTCTCCGTGACCCTGTACAATGAAGGCAAGGACCAGACCCTGTTCACCCGTACGCTGGAGCCACGGGAAATCCTTAGCGTAAACATCTCTGCACCAGGCAATTCACAAGGGACAAGTTCCATCCGGGTGGCCCTGGACACCACCAAGACCTGGACCAGCGATTCCTTTGTGATAGGCGGGAACGGCGGCGGTGGCGGAAACGGCGGAAGCGAAGAGACGGACGCCTATTCCGTGTCTGAAGCCGCCTCGCACGTGGGAGAAGAAAGCGTGTGGGTCTATGGCTACATCGTGGGCGGAGACTTGTCGGCCTCCGGGAAATCGGTGAAGACCAAGGATGTCGGCAAGCAGACCCACATAGCCATTGCGGCACGCTCCAGCGTGACGGACAAAGCCTCCTGCGTAGCCGTGGAACTGCCTTCCGGAAAGGTGAGGGAGGCACTGAACCTGGTGAACCATCCGGACCTTATCGGCCAGCGGGTATACGTGAAAGGGAACCTTGTGGACAAGTATTTTGGCACCACCGGACTCAAGGGCACCAGCGACTACGTACTCAAGTGATTACAGTACAGAATCTGCCAGGCGGAGAATCTTTCCCGCCAGGACATCGTACCAGCGGCGCCTGCGATATGCCTTCCATTCCTGCAGGTTCACCTCCTGGCTCTGCTCCAGGTCCTTGAGGAAGATTTCCTTGGAAGCCAGGGCCATTTCCCGGCCATACACGTACGCGTTTACCTCATGGTTGATCTGGAAACTGCGGACATCCATGTTGGAGGCGCCGGTGAGGGTGAGATAGTCGTCACAGACCACCGTCTTGCAATGGATGAACTCCCCTTTCCACTGGTAGATGCGGATGCCCGCTTCCATACACTCCGTATAGAAGGAACGGTTTACAGGGCCGATGATGGGGGTATCCACCTTGGAAGGCAGGAGGATCCGCACGTCCACGCCCCGGAGCGCCGCCGCCTTGAGCGCATTGATAACGGGCTCCGGCGGGCCGAAATACGGGTTTTCCAGGTAGATATAGTCCCGCACGTTCTGCAGGATCCACTCGTAGCTGAGCTGGACATTGGGATAGGGGAAATCCGGTTCGTCCGTGGCAATCTGGATAAGATTGTCCTTGAGCGGACCGTCCCCTCCCCTGATTTCCGGATCGAAATATGCCGACAGGGGCTCCGGAATGGTACCGCCCGAAGTGAGCCAGGTATCTATGAAGGAGGCCTGCAGGGCATGGATGACAGGACCTTCCAGCCTGAGGTGGGTGTCCCTCCACTTGTAGCGGTAGTTGTTGTTGATGTTCATGCCACCGGTATAGGCCACCTTGCCGTCTATGACCACTATTTTCCGATGATTGCGGCTGTCCATCCGGACCCAGAAGTTGAGCAGGCCGTTGCGGGGGTTGGAGAAACGTTTGACCTCTATGCCGGCTTCCTGCATCTCCCGGTAATAGGACCAGGGAATGCGGCGGTTGATGAAACCCTCGTGGACGTAGCGGACTTTCACGCCTTCCCGCGCCCGGGCCATGAGCAGGTCCCGGATTTCCCGGCCCGCCTCGTCGTTCCCAAAACGGAAATACTCTATGTGGATGTATTTCCTGGCGGCGCGGATGTCCTGCATGAGCAGTTCCCACTTGCGTTCCCCGGTAGTGATGATCTCCAGCGAATTGCCCGCCGAAAGCTTGTTGCCGGGATTCCCGCCCAGCAGCAGCCGAGCCAGCGGACGGAACAGGCCATCCACCTGTTCGATGGCACTGTCCGAGAAAATTTGGCTGGAGAGTTCCGGCGGAATCTCTTCCCGGAAGCGCCGGATCACCTTTCCGTGCAGGCGCTCCATGATACCGTAACGCCGGTAATGCACCCCGCAGAAAAGGTAAAAGATTATGCCGATGAAAGGGAAAATGGCTATGAACAGCAGCCAGGTTACCTTCCAGCCGGAGTCACCGTCGTCCAGCAGGATAAAGAGCACGATGCTGAGATACAGCATGGCCACAATAACAACCAGTATGATGGAAGCCGGAGTCATAGTCTTAGCAAAGATAAGCAATTATCCTGATTTTTGTTATCTTTGTAGGAGATAAAAGACCCTCAACATGCATATTGGTAGATTTTTCGCGGCCATGGCCGCCACCCTGGCAGCAGTCTGCGCCTGCGGACCCTCCTGGCAGGAGTCCCAGGCCGATGGCTATAGACTCATCACCCAGAAGAAGGGAGCAACCCTGGGATATACATCGGCCCCCATCCTGGAAGCGGACGGATACGCCTTCAAGGACCTGAACAGGAACGGGGTGCTGGACGTGTACGAAGACTGGCGGAAACCCGCCGAAGAACGCGCACGGGACCTTGCAGGACAGCTTTCCATAGAGGAGATCGCCGGCCTCATGCTTTACAGCGGCCACCAGGCTATCCCGGGAAGCGCCTACGGCTTTGGCGGAGCCACCTATGGCGGGAAGAATTATGCCGATAGCGGCGCCCAGCCCTGGGACCTCACGGACCAGCAGCGGAAGTTTCTGGAAGAGGACAACCTGCGGGCCGTGCTGGTGACCACCGTGGAATCCCCGGAAGTGGCCGCCCGCTGGAACAACAACGTACAAAGCTTCGTGGAAGGCCTGGGACACGGTATCCCGGCCAACAATTCGTCGGATCCGCGCAACGAGACCGCCGCCACGGCGGAATTCAACATGGGCGCCGGCGGAAAGATTTCCCTCTGGCCCACCCCGCTGGGACTGGCCGCCACCTTCGATCCCAAGCTGGTGGAACATTTCGGGCAGATTGCTTCCCAGGAATACCGCGCCCTGGGCATAGCCACCGCCCTTAGTCCGCAGATAGACCTGGCCACCGAACCCCGCTGGAGCCGTTTCAACGGCACTTTCGGGGAAGATCCCGCCCTGGATACGGACATGGCCCGGGCCTATGTGGACGGTTTCCAGACCACCCCCGGCAGCCCGGATGGCTGGGGTTCCCAGAGCGTGAACGCCATGATCAAGCACTGGCCTTCCGGCGGTCCGGAAGAAGGCGGCCGGGACGCCCACTTCAACTATGGCAAATACGCCGTATATCCCGGCGGCAACTTTGAGACGCAGATAAGGGCCTTCACGGAAGGCGCCCTCAAGCTGGACGGCGGCACCCTCATGGCATCGGCCGTAATGCCCTACTATACAATCTCCTACGGGATAGACCCCTCCGGAGAAAACGTGGGCAACAGCTATAACAAATATATCATCACGGACCTGCTCCGGGAGAAATACGGATATGACGGGGTGGTTTGCACGGACTGGGGCATCACCAATGACAATGCCAGTATAGAAAGCTTCGACGGCAAGTGCTGGGGCGTGGAAGGTCTCAGCGTGGCCGAGCGCCACTATGAGGTAATCAAGGCCGGTGTGGACCAGTTCGGAGGCAACAACGACAAAGGTCCCGTACTGAAGGCCTATCAGATGTGGGTTCGGGACTTCGGGGAAGAAAGTGCCATGGCCCGCTTCCGGAAATCGGCCGAACGCCTGCTGCTGAATTCTTTCCGCACCGGGCTGTTCGAGAATCCCTACCGGAATCCGGCCGAAACCGCCGCTACCGTGGGCAAGCCGGAGTTCATGCAGGCCGGCTATGAGGCCCAGCAGAAATCCATTGTAATGGTGAAGAACCACGGCGGCGCCCTTCCCGCCAGGAAAGCCAAAGTGTTCGTTCCCAAGCGTTTCTATCCCCAGACTCCGGGGATGTTCGGCCTGTCCATGGGCCCCGCGGCGCACTGGGATTATCCCATTGACCGCTCCCTGGTGGAGAAATACTTCGAGTGGACGGAAAGTCCCGCCGAGGCGGATTTTGCCCTGGTGATGATCCAGGAGCCTGCTGCCGGCAGCGGCTACAGCGTGGAAGACCGCGCCCGGGGCGGCAACGGATACGTACCCATCAGCCTGCAGTACAGGCCCTACAAGGCCGAATTCGCCCGCAAGGTATCCCTTGCCGGCGGAGACCCCAAGGAAGAATTCACCAACCGTTCCTATAAGGGTAAGGCCGTTTCCACCGCCAATGAGGAAGACCTGAACCTGGTTATCCGGACCAAGGCCGTGATGGGAGACAAGCCGGTGGTGGTGGTAGTGAACCTCTCCCGCCCGGCGGTGCTGTCGGAGCTGGAACCCTTTGCCGATGCCCTCCTCCTTTCTTTCGGCGTTCAGAATCAGGCGGTTCTGGATATAGTAAAGGGAGATTTCGAACCCTCCGGCCTCCTTCCCATGCAGATGCCTGCGGACATGCGCACCGTGGAAGAGCAGTTTGAGGATACGCCCCGCGACATGCGTCCCCTGAAGGACTCCGACGGCAACAGCTGGGACTTCGCCTACGGCCTCAACTGGTCCGGCGTAATCCGCGACGCCCGCGTGGAGCGGTACGGAAATTGATGAAAATATCGGCCGATGAAACCTTATCTCAAGCATCTGGAAGACCAGATTCACCAAAACGGCAACCGGCCCGCCCTGTGCGACTACGGCGGCCTCTCCTTCACTTATGCCGACCTGGCCAAGCAGATTGAACTGTATCACATATACTTCCGGGTGATAGGCATCCGGAAGGGAGACAAGATTGCCCTCTGCGCCAGGAATTCGGCCCGCTGGGCCGTCGCCTTCCTGGCGGTGAACACCTACGGGGCGGTCATCGTCCCCCTGCTGGCCGACTTTACCCCGGAAAGCGCCGCCCACCTGGTGGACCATTCGGAAAGCGTACTGCTGTTTGTGGATCCGGACATGTGGAAGCGGATGGACGTGGGGCTGATGCCGCGCCTGAGGGTAGCCATCAACTGCAAGGCCGACAAACTGCTGTGGACTGCCGGAAAGAAATACGAAACGGCCTGGCTCCACCGGAAAAAGCAGTTTATGGGGATGCATCCCAACGGATTCCCCCCGGAGAAGGTTTCCTACAACGCCTGCTCGGAGACGGACCTGGCCATCATCAACTATACCTCCGGCACATCGGGGAATCCCAAGGGGGTCATGCTCCCCTACGCCGCCATGTCGGACATGGTGGAATTCCTGCAGGGACGGCTGGGCGACAAGGCGGACCAGCTGGTGTCCATGCTCCCGCTGGCCCATATGTACGGACTCACCTGTGAATTCGTCTATCCCTGCTGCACCGGATACACCATCCATTTCCTGGGGAAAGCCCCTTCCCCTTCCCTCCTGCTCAAAGCCCTGCAGGATGTCCAACCCAGTCTCATGGTCACCGTACCGCTGGTCATGGAGAAGCTCCACCAGCAGCTGGTGGTTCCGCAACTGAATGCCCAGCATGTCAAGATGCCCGGCTTCCATTCGCTCTATTACAAGTCCATCGGCAAAAAAGTGGTAAAGCAGCTGGGCGGACGGGTGCAGACCATCCTTATCGGCGGCGCACCCCTGAACTGGGAGATAGAATGCAATTTCCGCAAAATCGGCCTTCCCTATGTAGTAGCATACGGCATGACGGAAGCCTGTCCCGTCCTCTCTTTGGAAACGGTGGATAAGTACGTTCCCGGCTCCTGCGGAAAGCCCGTGCACAGCATCCGGATAGACTCTTCAGACCCGGAAAACGTCCCCGGGGAAATCCAGGCACAGGGACCCAACCTGTGCATCGGCTATTTTAAGAATCCGGAGGCCGATGCCAAAGCCCATACCCAGGACGGCTGGTTCCGCACCGGAGACCTGGGCACGCTGGATTCCGGCGGGAACCTCTTTATCCGCGGCCGGATCAAAGCCCTCATCCTAAGCGCCACCGGGCAGAACATTTACCCGGAAGAGATTGAGCAGATGCTGGATATGCACCCTTATGTGAAAGAATCTGTAGTGGTGGACCGCGGCGGAAAAGTGGTTGCCCTGGTGTATCCGGACGCAGAAGGGATAACCTCCCTGGAAGAGCGGGACCACCAGGAAGTCCCGGAGATCATCCGCGCGCAGATTAACGCAAAACTCCCCTCCTACAGCCAGATATCCCGTCTGGAACTTACAGATATGCCCCTGGTCCGAACAGCCAAGGGCACGGTGAAACGGCATTTGTACCAATAGCTTCTATTTCTGGATAAGCGAGTTTTTTTGTATGTTTGCAGCATGAAACGCAAGCGACTAACCATCATCTTCGCCCTGCTGGTATCGGCCCTTCCGGTTTTGGCCGTCTTTAACGGACAGGGGCTGGACAGCATCCTCCGGGACGTAAAAAGTGAACTCCGCAACGACTGGCAGATCCGGCAGAACGAGCAGGAGCGGCTCCAGCACTCCTATGAAGACCAGCATGCCCGTATGCTGGATATCATCAAGGACTGCAACGAACTGTCCATGAGCCTTTACCTGCAGAAGAAGGAATTTACTTTCGACCTCAGTTATTCCCTGCAGCGGGTATCGCAGGAATACAAAGACTTCAACAAGAGCCGGACTCCGTACGACATCATTGTCCGGGACCTGGACCTGGAGATAGACCGCTATGCCCGTTTCATGGAGGCGCTGCGCCGGCTTCCCCCGGAGTTGCAGAGCCTGGAGATTGTTCCGGACAGCCTCACTTACCGTAACGACACGCTGGACACCTTCCTTTCCCACAGCGGCAGTTCCCTGGAGCGGGAAGTGATCGCCATAGCCATGGCCGATTCCATCCCCTCTCCTTTCTTCCTGAGCCCAGTGGGCCAGCAGGACCGGGACTCCTGCCTGTTCTATGCCGGGGAACTGCTTAAGATTTATGCCGAAAACAGGGCCACGGTGCTCGCCGACAGCCTCCATTACCAGGAGGCCTACCTTCGCCTGAAGGAGTCTTACGACTATGCCGCCTCCCGATACAAGCTGCTCCAACAGGAAATCTTTACCGAAGGACAGATCCCCTGGTGGACCCTGCTTGTCAAGGCCAGGACCTATTGGAAAATGGCAGCCCAGGAAGCCCGCTCGCAATACAACATAAGTGCCCTTACGGATCCGGATTTCGATCTGGACAACGCCGAAAGCCGGAGCATGAACAGCTACTTGTTCGTCCTGGTCTCCATGATGCTGTTTATCCTGCTGGTCTGCTGGTTTTTGGCAGCCGGCCTGCTGTGGCTGGCCTGCCGTTTCATCAAACCCATGCAGGAAAACATCCCCCGCCAGAAACGGCTGTTCTTCGCCCTCATCCTGGGCGTCCTCATCTATCTGCTGCTCTTCTCCAACACGGCTGGCGTGCGGAATATCAGCGTGGCACTTGCCATGAAACAGATTGCCACCTTCTTCTGGTTGCTCCTGGCCATTGTGGGCGCCTTGCTGGTACGGGTAGATCCGGAGAAGATTAAAAAGGCTTTCCTGCTCTACCTCCCCGTCATCTTCATGGCGTTCTCCGTAATCGTATGCCGGGTTAGTTCTGTGCCCAACCTGCTCATGAACTT
>JAEEQF010000083.1 GCA_016285175.1 Bacteroidales bacterium | reverse complement strand
GCCATCGGCTTAACGTGGGCTTTATCTTCAAGGCCGGTACCCACTGGGACTTCAACGTGAGCGTGTACAACCTTTACAACAACATGAACCCCAACCTGGTGTACGTGGATTACGAATCGGCAAGGGCCGAGGACGGCACCTATTACACCCAGCCTGTGATGCAGAAGGTGACCATCCTGCCCATCATGCCTTCCGTGAGTATCACCTATAAATTCTGACGCGCTATGAAGAAACTGCTTTATATGGTGGCTCTTACGCTGGTTGCGGGAGCGTGTATGAACAAGGTGCCGGTAGATTTTGGCGAGGTGGAGCCGAAGCTGGTGATGAATGCGCAGCTGGAGTCCCGGGAGGGGGAACAGCTCATATATCTGAGCGAGAGTTCGCAGGTTTCCCTGAAGCCGGTCCACGGGGCCGAAGTTACGGTATATGTGGACGGAAAGCCGCTGGCTACGGCCAGGGAAGTGGAGGCGGAGGATATTCCCAATAAGTCGCCGAATGCGGCCGCCTATAGTTTCCTGGGTGGTTTCCCTGTGGGCAGCCAGGTGAAAGTATCGGCCAAAAAGGGCTCCTGGGAGGCCTGGGCGCAGGCCGATGTGTTGCCGCCCCCGTCCATATCGGCCGTAGATACGCTCCGGACCCTGGAGCAGGAGATGGCCGGCGATTTCGAATATACGGAAGAGGTCTTTCACGTAAAGATTTCCTTCAAGGACCTTCCGGGCGATAATTTTTATCAGGTGGGAGTCCTGGCCTATAAGCAGGTTACCCTGGTAGACGCCAAGGGAGAGACGCGGGAGAAGCTCTATTACGAGAATCTGTCCATGAGCGGCAGCAGCGACCCTGTCTTGGGCGGAGCCACGGCCGGAATGTCCATTTTTGACCTGGGCAAGACCTTCCTGGTGTTCTCGGACCAGATGTTCCGGGACCAGGAATACACCCTCCGGCTGTCCGTTCCGGCAGAATTGCTTTCCTCCGCCCTGCTGGACTGGGACGGGGAATTCATCCCTGTGTATTTCCTTACCACCACCACCCTGGTTCCCTGGCTGGAGTGCATCTCCCGGGAGGAATACGATTATATGAGCGCCCTTAACAACCTGGAGAATTTCGGCTATACTTCGCAGGTGATTGTGGAGCCCACCACCATCCCTTCCAATGTGAATGGCGGCCTGGGCTTCCTGGCTGTGCGCAGCCGTACGCAGGCTGCATCCATGGAACTGCCGGTAGTCCGGACAGATCTTTATTTCGACCCTACTTTCCCTCAATCTGAACAGAATGCAGGACAGTAACAAGATCATACAGGAATTCACTTCCCTCGAGTACAAGGAAGGCTTTGTGACGGATGTGGAGCAGGAGTTCATCCCCAAGGGGTTGAACGAGGAGATCGTGCGCCTGATATCGGCCCGGAAGGAGGAGCCGGAGTGGCTCCTGGAGTTCCGGCTGGACGCCTTCCGCAAGTGGCAGGCCATGCCCATGCCGGAGTGGGCCCATCTGGATATGCCGGAAATTGATTTTCAGGACATTATCTATTTTGCGGCCCCCAAGAAGGACAAGGACCGTCCCAAGGAGATAGACCCCAAGCTGGCCGAAACGTTCGACAAGCTGGGTATCCCCCTGCAGGAGCGGGACGTATTGGCCGGGGTGGTGGCGGTGGATGCCGTATTTGACTCTGTTTCCGTTACTACCACCTTCCGGAAAACCCTGGCCGAAAAGGGCATCATCTTCTGCAGTTTCTCGGAGGCCGTGAAGGAGCATCCGGACCTGGTGCGTAAGTACCTGGCCACGGTGGTTCCCGCCAGCGACAATTACTTTGCCGCCCTCAATTCGGCCGTATTCTCCGACGGCTCCTTCTGCTACATTCCCAAAGGGGTGAAGTGCCCCATGGAGCTTTCCAGCTATTTCCGCATCAACGCCCGTGGCACCGGTCAGTTCGAGCGCACGCTCATCGTGGCCGACGAGGGGTCTTACGTTAGCTATATGGAAGGCTGCACCGCCCCCATGCGGGACGAGCAGCAGCTGCACGCCGCCGTGGTGGAGATCATAGTGGAAAAGGATGCCGATGTCAAATATTCCACCGTGCAGAACTGGTATCCCGGCGACGCCGACGGCAAGGGCGGCATCCTGAACCTGGTTACCAAGCGCGGCATCTGCAAGGGCAGCGGTTCGCACCTTAGCTGGACGCAGGTGGAAACGGGATCGGCCATTACCTGGAAATACCCTTCCACCATCCTGAAAGGGGATTTTTCCTCGTCCGAGTTCTATTCCGTGGCCGTTACCAACAACCATCAGCAGGCCGATACGGGTACCAAGATGATCCACCTGGGACGGGGGACCAAGAGCCGCATTGTGTCCAAGGGCATATCGGCCGGGGTGAGCCAGAACAGCTACCGGGGCCTGGTGCGGATGGCCAGGGGGGCCGAGGGGGCCAGGAATTTCTCCCAGTGCGACAGTCTCCTGATCGGCTCGCGCTGCGGAGCCCATACCTTCCCGGACATCCAGAGCCAGAATCCCACCGCCACGGTGGAGCACGAGGCAACCACTTCCAAGATATCGGAGGACCAGCTCTTCTATTGCAACCAGCGGGGCCTGGACCCGGAAGAAGCCGTGGGGCTCATTGTTAACGGGTATGCGCGGGAAGTGCTCTCGCGTCTTCCCATGGAATTTGCCGTAGAGGCGCAGAAACTGTTGCAAGTATCATTAGAAGGATCTGTAGGATAATATGTTAGACATTGTCATATTTGAATTGGCCGGACGTCCGGTGCTGCTCATGGACTTGGTTTCAAGCCTGCTGGGCCTCACCTGCGTGTTTCTGGCGGGCCGGAACTCAAAGTATAACTTCTGGGTAGGTTACCTGTATACGGCCGCCCTGTTCTTCCTGTTCTGGAACAAGAACCTGTACGCCAGCCTGCTGCTCCAACCCATTTCCCTGGCCATTAACATCATGGGCCATTACCGCTGGACGCATCCCAAGCCGTCGGAGCAGAGCTCGGAAGACAGCAAATCCCTGAAAGTGAGCATGCTAAGCTGGTCGGAGCGCGCGATGGCCGTAGCCGCGGTACTGGTGGTGGCCTTTGTGTGGGGCTGGACCCTGGACCAGCTGTTCCCCAGCGATCCGCACCCTTATCTGGACTCCTGCGTAACCGTGCTCATCCTGCTGGCCCAGCTGCTGAGCGCCCTCAAGAAGTGGGACTGCTGGATTGCCTGGCTGGTGGTGAACATTACCCAGATTATCCTGCACGTAAGCGTGGGCAATGTGTTCATGCCGATAGTGTGCGCCCTGTATCTGGTGAACGGCCTGTGGTCGCTGGCCTCTTGGATGAAGCTTTACCGCAAAAAAGCTTAAGTGTTTGATAGATAGCAATTTACGGGAAAAGCCTGCTGCACTTTGACAGCAGGGTATTTACATAAAAGACTGATTATGAGCTGTTTGTTGAAAATCAACAATCTGCATGCCGGGATAGACGGCAAGGAAATCCTGAAAGGAATCGACCTGGAGATGGGTCCGGGGGAGGTGCATGCCATCATGGGGCCCAACGGGGCTGGAAAGAGCACGCTGGGCGCCATCCTTACGGGCCGACCGGGCTATGAAGTGACGGAAGGGACCGTGCTGTACCAGGGAAAGGACCTGCTGGCCATGGCGCCGGAAGAACGCGCGTGGGCGGGCCTGTTCCTCAGTTTCCAATATCCCATAGAGATTCCGGGCGTTTCCATCACCGCCTTCATGAAGGCGGCGGTGAATGCCAAACGCAAGGCGCAGGGCCTGCCGGAAATGAAGGCCGGTGAGTTTCTGAAGCTCATGAAGGAGAAGATGGCCTTTGTGCAGATGAAGCCGGAATTTGCCAAGCGGGAAGTGAACGTGGGCTTCTCCGGCGGCGAGAAAAAGCGCAACGAAATCTTCCAGATGGCCCTCCTGGATCCGGTGCTTTCCATCCTGGACGAGACGGACAGCGGCCTGGACGTGGACGCCCTCAAGATTGTGGCCGATGGGGTGAACGCCCTTAGGAGCCCGGAAAAGAGCGCCATCATCGTTACGCACTACCAGAAGCTGCTGGAATACGTACAGCCGGATGTGGTGCACGTGCTCAAGGCCGGCCGGATTGTGAAAACCGGCGGCAGGGAGCTCATAGAAGCCATTGAAACCAAGGGATTTGACCAGTTCTAGCATGGGCCACGGTAAATACATAGATCCGTTCTGTCATTCTGAGCGTAGCGAAGAATCTTATTATCAGGTACAGGCGGGAGAAACCCTGGACCTGCAGTTCGTGGTGCTTCCGGGAGAGTCAAAAGACATTGAGGTGAAGGTGGACCTCTGCGGCCCGGGAGCGCAGGCGCACCTGAAGGGCCTGTATCTTTGCAAGGCCGATGAGAAAGTGAACTTCAAGGTGGTGATGCACCACCGCTCGCCCCTCTGTAAGAGTACCCAGCTGTTCAACGGCATTGCCGGCGGAGAGGCGCAGGTAAACTTCCACGGAACCATCGTGGTGGCCCCGGACGCCCAGCAGACGGAAGCCTATCAGGAGAACCACAACATTGTCCTAACGGAACAGGCCAGAGTGGATACAAAGCCGCAGCTTGAGATTTATGCCGACGACGTGAAGTGTTCGCACGGGGCCACCGTGGGGCAGCTGAACGCCGATGAGCTCTTCTACATGCGTTCCCGCGGCATTCCGGAAAACGAAGCTAAAACCCTTCAGATGTTGTCTTTCCTGTCGCCGGTGATTCCCGCCGGAAGGGAGGAGGAGGTGGAAAAGGCCGTCCGGAGTTTGTGACAAATCAAATAATGTTCGTATCTTTACAACATGCGCACTGCATGGCATAGGGCCTTTTTGCTGGCATCCGTCGTCCTGGCGGCCGCCTGTGGCAGGATGTCCCGCTCCGACAGGGAAATCGGCCGGCTGCTCACCGAGCTGGACGGCTATGTGGGAGCCCGGGAGGTCTATGTGGCCCGGAAGCAGGACCAGATGCAGGCGCTCAGCAAACTGGCCCGTTCCACCCAGGACCTGCTGCGCCGGTACGAGCTGGAGATGAACATTGCCCGGGAGTATTTCGCTTTCAGCTTCGACTCCACGCAGGTATATCTCAAGCACTGCCAGGAACTTACCCTCCAGCTCCGGAATACCGACCTTTACAACCAGGCCTCCATAGAGCTGGGGCACCTGTATGCCAAGGCCGGCAACTATTTGGAAGCCTCCCAGCTGCTTTACGGGCAAATAGATACGGCCGCGCTAAACCCTTCACTCAAGGCCGATTATCTGTGGTACTTATACGATTTCAGCAAAGACCTGGCGGGTAATTCCGGCGTGGCCGAGCAGTTGTCCATCCCTCCGGATGCGTCGTTCCGTCCCCGGCTTTACCACGTGCTTCCCAAGGACAGCGACCGCTGGCGTTCGGTGCTGCGGGACGAGTTCATAGACAGCGGCCGCCTGGCATCGGCCGACAGCGTGAATCGCCTGCTGCTCTCCACGGTGCGCCCGGAAGACCGCAATTACGCCATCTACGCCTTCTTCCAGTCGGAAATCGAGGAGCAGCGGGGCAACCAGCCGGCCCGGATGGGCTGGCTCATCCGATCGGCCGAGTGTGACCTTATCAATGCCGTACGGGACTATGCCTCCCTCACGATGGTGGCCCAGAACGTGCTTCCCGTAGATGTGGACCGCTCGTTCCGCTATCTTCGGCTGGCCCAGGAAGACGCCCTGCTGTACAACGCCAAGCTCCGCCCCTGGCAAATCTCCCGTTTCCTGATGGAGGTGGAGGACGCCTATGCCGAACGGCAGGCCCGTGCCAACAAGGTTTCAATGGTGTCGTCCGTCCTGCTGGCCGTCCTGGTGCTGGTCCTGGCCTTCATCACCTATTCCCTGGTGGTGCGCTCGCGAAAGCTTTCCCGGATGCAGACGGCCTTGGAAAACAGCAATGCCAAGCTGGCTATCGCCAACGGTGAGCTCAGTTCCCTGAACCTGCAAATCTCCAAGGCCGACAAGGTGAAGGAGAAATACATCATCGACTTCCTGGAAGGGCTGTCGGCCCAGGTATCCCTTGTGCGGGCCGAGGACAACCGCTTCCGGAACCTCCTGAAGCAGGGAAAGGCCGACCAGCTGCTCAAGGAACTCTCCATCGTGGGCCGTGCGGAAAAGGCCCGGGACGAATTCTACCAGACCTTTGACACCACTTTCCTGGCTATGTATCCCAACTTTGTGGAACAGTTCAACGCCCTGCTGCAGGAAGACGCCCGTTTCCATCTGGGCAAAGGGGAAAGGCTGAATACGGAGCTCCGGATCTTCGCGCTCATCCGTCTGGGAATAGACGATTCCAAGCAGATCGCATCTATGCTGGACTATTCCGTGAGCACCATCTACAATTACAAGGTTTCTGTGAAAAATGCCGCCCTGGGAGACCGGGATACCTTCGAAGAAAGGGTGAAACAAATTGGAAAGTAGTGAATCCTTTCTTCTAGTTTCACTACTATTTTAGCATTTTAACAATTTTTAATTACCTAATGCACAAGTAGTTAAGCTTCTTGTGTCACTACTTTTTATTTCCCGAACGCGCGAGGCCTTGTTTTTTCATCGAAATTTGCATCCAGACCAATAGGCCAAACACATTATTAACCAATATCAACCAACACGCTTAACTAAAAACAACGCGTATGAAAAGATTTGCTTCCCTAATCCTTGCATTGGGACTAAGTCTGGTTGCCATGGCGCAGAACGCCACCCTCAAGGGTGTGGTTCGTGATGCTTCCAACCAGCCGGTTATCGGAGCGTTCGTAGTTGAGCAGGGTACCAACAACGGTACCATGACCGGAGTGGACGGCGACTTCGCCCTCACCACGCGTCGTGGCGCCAATGTGGAAATCTCCTGCATCGGCTATGTCTCTCAGGTAATCGTCAATGACGGAGCACAGAACCTGGTGATCGTCCTCGAAGACGATGCCGAGATGCTGGAAGAGACCGTGGTCATCGGCTACGGCGTCCAGAAGAAATCTGTGGTCACCGCTTCCATTTCTTCTGTGACGGAAGACGACCTCAAAGTCCAGTCGCAGACCCGTGTGGACAATATGCTCCAGGGTATGACTTCCGGTGTCCAGGTAACCCAGAACTCCGGCGCCCCGGGTGCCAGCTCCACCGTGGTGGTCCGCGGTATCAGCTCCATCAACCACGCCAGCCCGCTATATATAGTAGACGGTATGCCGGCCGGTAGCATCGACTACATCAACCCCAACGACATCGAGCGTATCGACGTGCTCAAGGATGCCGCTTCGGCCGCCGTTTACGGTGCCCGCGCATCCGACGGCGTTATCCTGGTCACCACCAAGTCCGGTAAGGAAGGCAAGACCATCGTCAATTACGACTTCTCCTACGGTATCCAGAATCCCTGGCGCAAGCCCCAGGTGCTCAATGCCACCGAGTATGCCATCATGATGAACGAAGGCATGCTCAATGCCGGCAGCGCCCCTCTGTATGACGACCCGTATTCCCTGGGCAAGGGAACCGATTGGGTGGAAGCCATCTTCGACAAGAACGCTCCCATCGTGAAGCACGACATCAATATCTCCGGCGGAAACAGCCGCATCAACTACAGCGTCTCCGGCGGTTATCTCTCCAATAAGGGAACCATCGGCGGCCGTTTTGACCAGTCCTATTATGACAGGATGACCCTGCGCGAAAACGTGGGCATCACCCTGTTCGACGCCTCGGCCGACCGGAACTGGCTGAACAAGCTCACCTTCTCCAACCAGATTTCCTTCGCGCACATCAAGAGCGCCGGTATCTCGGCCAACTCCGAATACGGCTCCCCGCTGGGTTCCGCGCTGGGTATGTCCCCGCTGGATCCCATCTATGCCGATGCCGCCGAGGAAGAGCGCTACAAGTCCCTCTATCCCGCCGGATATCCTTATATCATCCGCAATTCCCAGGGCGTTCCTTACTTTATCGCCGACGGCGGTACCTATAACGAGCAGGCCAACCCTATCGCCATGCTGGACCGCCCGCACGGCTACAGCAGTACCGATAAGATCGTGGCCGGCCTCAACACCGAGCTCCAGCTCTGGGACGGACTGAAATTCCGCAACTCCCTCACCCTGGACCTCTCCTATGTATATGGCCACAGCTACACGGAGCAGTATTTCCTCACTTCCAAGAGCTACAGCCTGGATACTGTCACTTCCACCACCACGTACGACGCCAAGGGCAATCCTTCCACCGTGGACAAGATCAACTACGGTTCCTCTGCCAGCCAGACCATGAACCGCTACTACAGCTATCAGGTGGAGAACACCCTCGTCTATGACAAGACCTTCGGCCGTCACACCTTCAACGTGGTGCTGGGCCAGTCGGCCTATATGTCTTCCTCTTCTTACCTGGGCGCCTCTTCCCGCGGTCTTATGTATCCGGACGATCCCTGGAAGATCAGCGTGGACAACACCCTGGGCAAGCAGGTGGACGGCGACCGCAACGGCTGGGGCCGCTGGAATTCCATTCCTTACAGCATCCTGTCCTACTTCGGCCGTATCACCTATAACTTCGACGAGCGCTTCCTGGCCCAGGCAACCATCCGCCGGGACGCCTCCTCCCACTTCGGTCCTAACAACAAGTGGG
>JAEEQF010000082.1 GCA_016285175.1 Bacteroidales bacterium | reverse complement strand
CCATCCGGGACCTTTCCGGCACGCCGGGCAGGGTAGTGCCCTGTTACAGCAGGGATTTTCCCAGCAAGGTCCATCGGCCGGCCTATTCCGTATTGGACAAAGGCAAGGTGAAGGAAACTTTCGGCATCCGGGTGCCCCATTGGTACGCTTCCCTAAAGAAATGCCTGGAAGAAGATTTTTAAATTGGAGATTATGCAGTATTTGGATATAGCAAAACAGTGTGTCGCACAGAGCATCCGGGTGAAGGAAGCCCTGCTCTCCGATGAAGGGACCATGCAAACCATCGCCCAAGTGGCTCAGCTGTTGGTAGAAACGTATAAGAAAGGCAAGAAGAGCCTGTGGGCCGGGAATGGCGGGTCCGCGGCCGATGCCCAGCACATGGCGGCGGAACTGGTGAACAAGTTCAACCTGGACCGCCGCGGGCTTCCTGCCGCCGCCCTTACTGTAGATTCGTCCGTAGTTACGGCCATCGGCAACGATTATGGCTTCGACCAGCTTTTCGCCCGTCAGATAGATGCCATCGGAGAGGCGGGGGACGTTTTTGTGGGCATCTCCACCTCCGGGAATTCCCGGAACCTGGTGGAGGCGCTCAAGATGTGCCGGGAGAAGGGGCTTGTGAGCGTTGCGCTGGTGGGCGGAAAACCCTGCCGTATGGATGAATTCGACTATGTTATCCACATCCCTTCGCAGGACACGCCCCGCATCCAGGAATGCCAGACACTGGTGGGGCATATCCTCTGCGACATTGTGGAGCAAAGCTTTTTTGGCGCAAACAATTAAATATTTTTAAAAATTCCGAAATATCTATGATATTCCCGGTTTTTTTTGTAACTTTGCGCGGCATTTGAAAAAGCAATACTTTTAACAAACAATAAATTAACTCAAAATTATGATCAGACTTGGTATTAACGGCTTTGGCCGTATCGGTCGTATGGTTTTCCGCGCCGCCGTGGAGAACTTCAACAAGGACATCGTTGTGGTCGGTATCAATGACCTCCTGGATCCGGACTATCTTGCTTACATGCTGAAGTACGACTCCGTGCATGGCGCTTTCAACCACGACATCAAGGTGGAAGGCAACTATCTCATCGTGGACGGCAACAAGATTCAGGTCTTCTGCGAGAAGGATCCCGCCAACATCACCTGGGGCGACCTCAAGGCCGACGTCGTTGTGGAGTCCACCGGTTTCTTCCTCACCGCCGAGCTGGCCGAGGCCCATATCAAGGCCGGTGCCAAGAAGGTGATCATGTCCGCTCCTTCCAAGGACGCCACTCCCATGTTCGTCTATGGTGTCAACCATAAGACCTATGCCGGTCAGAACATCATCTCCAACGCTTCCTGCACCACCAACTGCCTGGCCCCTATCACCAAGGTGCTCAACGACAACTTCGGTGTGGTCCGTGGCCTTATGACCACCGTGCACGCTGCTACCGCCACCCAGAAGACCGTTGACGGTCCTTCCAAGAAGGATTGGCGCGGTGGCCGCGGTATCCTGGAGAACATCATTCCTTCCTCCACCGGCGCCGCCAAGGCCGTGGGTAAGGTCCTCCCGGAACTGAACGGTAAGCTCACCGGTATGTCCCTGCGTGTTCCCACCTCCGACGTGTCCTTCGTGGACCTCACCTGCGAACTGGCCAAGGAAGCTTCCTACGAGGAGATCTGCGCCGCTATGAAGGCCGCTTCCGAGGGTGAACTCAAGGGTGTCCTGGGTTACACCAACGAGGCTGTCGTTTCCACCGACTTCCGCAACGACGCCCGCACTTCCATCTTCGATGAGAAGGCCGGTATCCAGCTGGACAAGACCTTCGTGAAGGTTTGCGCCTGGTACGACAACGAGTGGGGCTACAGCAACAAGGTCCTGGAAATGGCAAAAGTTATCATGAAATAAATTTCACGACAACTGTTTCCCATCAGGCGGTGGCATTGCCACCGCTTTTTTTGTTTTAACCCCCATAGCCCCCTGTCAGGGGGCATATTCGGCCTTCGGCCGGGCGGCAGAAGCCGCCTAGTCGCTTCGCTCCGGTAAGTACAATAACAAGTTGGGAAGATTCTATTTTATTATCGTTTTTTTTATTCTAACTTTGTAATCTATGAAGATTCTCATTTGCAACGACGACGGCTATAAGGCACGGGGCATCCACGTGCTGGCCAGGATTATGGATAAGTTCGGGGATGTGACCGTGGTCGCTCCCAAGTTTCACCAGAGCGCCACTTCCATGGCGGTTTCCCTGGGCGTTAAGCAGCTGGCGTACAAAGATCTCCCGGAAGAGGGTCCGGGCAAGTGGACCTATCTGGATGCAACGCCGGCTTCCTGCGTCAAGTTCGGCCTGGAATTCAAGTATGAAAACCGGGATCCGGACCTGGTGGTATGCGGCATCAATCACGGTACAAACGCTTCCACTGCAGCCAATTACAGTGGTACGCTGGGCGCTGCGGAAGAGGCTGTAATCAACGGGCGGAGGGCCATCGGCGTATCGCTGTGCGACTTCCGGCCGGATGCGGATTTCTCCGTGGTGGAGGCATTGCTGCCGGCCATTATGAAAAAGCTCATAGAGAACTGGCCGGAGGACTGTCCCGGGCTGTACTATAACATCAACTTCCCGGCCATGCCGCTGGAAGACATCAAGGGCGTGAAAGTGGCCCGTCAGGGGCATGGACATTGGATCAAGGAGTTCGAACCCTGGGACGAAAGCAGCCTGGGCGTACTCAACGACAGCTTCCTGTGGCAGCATTACCGCGTAACCCTGGAGGACGGGGAAAAGGCCGTCTTCATGAGGGGAACCTTTGTGAACGACGACGAGGATTCGGACACGGCCGACCATCTCCTGCTGGAGCAGGGCTGGATCACCATCGTGCCCTTCAATGCGGAGATGACGGACATGGCGGAGTATAAGCGCCTGGACCAGTTGTCATTCTAAGTTTTTATGCGATATTACATCATAGCCGGCGAAGCCTCCGGGGACCTGCATGGGAGCAACCTCATGAAGGGCCTCTATGCAGAGGATTCCCAGGCCGATATCCGTTTCTGGGGCGGCCCCATGATGGATGGGGTCTATCATGGGAAGCAGAAGGGGACCGGACTGGTGAAAGACTACCGGGAAGGCGCCGTGATGGGCCTCTGGGAAGTGCTCAAGAACGGTAACAGCCTGCTGCGCAATGTCCGTCGCTGCAAGGAGGACATCCTCTCGTGGAAGCCGGATGTGGTAATTCTCATAGATTATCCCGGTTTCAATTTCCGCATTGCCGAATTCGCCCACAAGGCCGGTTTCAAGGTCTATTATTATATAGCGCCCAAGGTTTGGGCCAGTCGGGAAGGCCGCATCCGCAAACTCAAGGCGTATGTGGACAAACTCTTCATAGTCTTTCCTTTTGAGAAGCCGTATTTCCAGGAAAGAGGAGTTCCCTTTGTCTATGCGGGGAACCCCCTGGTGGATGCCGTTGACCAGAGCCCTGCCATGCAGGAGGGCCGAGCGGCTTTCCTTTCCCGCACCGGGGTGCCGGATAAGCCCTGGATCGCCCTCCTGGCCGGTTCCCGGGGATTTGAGATCAGCCACATGATGCCCATACTCATGGACTTTGCCGACCGGTGGCACGGCCTCCATCCGGATTATCATTTCGTGGTGGCGGCCGCCCCGGAACGTACGCTGGAGGATTACAGCCAGTATCTGGGGGAGCGGGACTATGTGCATGTAGTCTTTGGAGAAACCTATGGGGCGCTCCGCAACGCAGAGGCGGCGGTCATCAATTCCGGAACGGCGTCGCTGGAAGCGGCGCTCATCGGCACGCCCCAGGTGGTCGGCTACAGGCTGAATCCCGTAAGCGCCGCCGTCATGCTAAAGATGATCAAGGTCAAATATGTTTCCCTGGCCAACCTCATCATTGACAGACCTGCATTCAGGGAACTGATTCAGAACGAACTCACTGCAAAGGCACTCATGGAAGAGATGGACCGCATAGTGGAAGATGCCGCCTATAGGGAAAGGATGCTTAAGGATTATGCCGATGTACGTGAGCAACTGGGCGGAGCAGGTGCATCCGCCGCCGTCGCCCGTTCCATGGTGGAATCGCTGACAGCCTAGTCCAGGCTTTCCAGTTCTACGCCGGGGAGGTCCCTAATCGTCTGGATGATCCCCATCGGGTAGTCCCTTTTCTTGATAAGGAGAGACAGTTCTGCCTTGTAATGGTCTCCCTGCCTGCTAAGGGAGCACTGGTTCACGCGTTTGCCCAGCTCCCGGAAGGCATTTTCCAGCGCTTCGGACTTATCGGCCGTCAAAACCACGCCCGTCTGCCTTTCCCCATACTTGAAGCTATAGAAATGCATGGCCTCCATGCAGCCCATGAGCATCACGGCGCAGAGGATGGCCAGCTCATAGAGGCCGGAACCCAGGGCCAGGCCGATGGCGCCGGTGACCCAGATGCCTGCAGCGGTGGTAAGGCCCACCACATGCTTGTTTTTCATGATGATACCGCCGCCCAGGAAACCCAGGCCTCCCACCACGCCGGCGGCGATACGGGCGGCATCGAACTTGTCGGAACCGGCAAAGCCATACTGCGAAATGATCATAAACAGGCAGGCGCCCAGCGCTACCAGGACATGGGTGCGGACTCCGGCGCCCTTGCCCCGGAATTCCCGTTCATAGCCGATGGCCCCGCCGATTGCGCCGGCCGACAGCAAACGGATAATGAGTTCTAACTCAAGTGTCATATTTTTAAAGATGCTTTTGTTTTGTCTATGGCGTCCAGGACTTTGTCGCACCAGGCGTCAAACTCCGGGTCCGGAACCTGCAATTCCGGATGGGAGAGGATATGGTCCAGGGTACGGGCAACCCCTTCCTCGAAGCGGACGGTGGCCTGGAAGCCCGGAACTGCCTGCTTTAGCTTGCTGTTGTCAAAGAGGACCGTCCACGCTTTGTCTCCCAGCAGGCCGCCCCGGAAGTCGTACGGGCCGATTTCGGAGAGGAATTCCGAGGAAACGTGGCAGGCCTTGAGCTCTACCCCCAGCTTATCGGCAATCACCTGATAGATCTGGTTCCAGCTGAGCGTTTCGTCGGATGTGATCTGGAAGACGTTGCCCAAGGCATGCGGATTGCCCATGAGGCCGATAAAGCCCTTGGCAAAATCCGAATTGTGGGTGAGCGTCCACTGCGAGGTACCGTCTCCGTGAATGATTACGCGTTTGCCGTCCAGCATCCGCCGGATTACCTGCCAGGAGCCCTTATCTCCGTGGACACCCAGGGGAACGGAACGCTCGTCATAGGTATGGCTGGGGCGGATGAGGGTTACAGGGAAACCCTCCTGGCGGTATTTCTCCATGAGAAAGGCCTCGCAGGCAATCTTGTTGCGGGAATACTCCCAGTAGGGATTGGCCATGGGCGTGCCTTCCGTGATGAACGGGCTGGTAGCGGGTTTCTGATAGGCCGATGCGGAACTGATGTACATATACTGCCTGGTCTTCCCCCGGAACAGCCGCCAGTCCCTTTCCACTTGGGCGGGGACAAAACCGATGAAATCGCATACGCAATCCCAGAAAGTGCCTTCCAGGAGGCTGGCTACCCGTTTTTCGTCTTCAATATCGGCCTGGATCACTTTCACGCCGGCAGGTACGGCAGCGCTGCGGGAACCCCGGTTCAGGAGGGTGAGGTCCCATTTTCCTCCCGAGGAGAGGGCGGCGGTGATGGCGCTGCTGATGGTGCCGGTGCCGCCGATGAACAATGCTTTAGGTTTCATGATCAGTCCGTTTTGCGTTTCCTACAAAGATAATAAAAAAACGGAAACCTTCCATTGTGTCCCGGGCAAAGCGAAAGCTCTGATTGAAGAGACGTATTTTTGCACTTTCCGGGTTTTATAAATGATAAAAAACTATATCTTTGTAAGAATGAAACTCACGTACTTAACCATTCTTATCTCCCTGGCCTTGTCTTTTCCCTGTCTGAGGGCACAGGCACAGGTCCCGGACGAGTTGGAGACCTTCCAGCAGGCCTCCGGCAACCATGCTGTCCTTTTCCGGGGGAAGCAGGCTACCAAGATTAGTTTTCCGGCCAACGGGAATCCCTATTGGGAGCAGCCTGATTTCCAGCTGGGGGATATAGTCTTTGAAGGGAACCTTTACCGGGATGTTTTCCTGAATATAGATGCCCGGGAACAACGCGCACTGGTAACCAAGGTCCTCGGCCTGATGAGCGTAGCGCTCCCTCCTTCCCTTACCCCGTCCCTTACGATCGGGAACCGCCGTTTCGTGGGCATAGGCCCCGGAGAGGCGCTGGCAGAGGGCTTCTACGAAGTTTTCGGCTCGGGGGAAGAACAGGTGTACAAGCACGTGGAGAAGGTCTTGAACGAATCCATCAATGATGTGAACGGAAGGGAAATAGGTTATTATGATGAGAATTACCGTTCCGATGTCTATCGGTTCTTCGCTCTCCATACCAGCTACTATTTCCGGAATGCGGATGGGGAGTTCTCGCGTATCAGAAGCCGGGGCTCGCTCCTTCGCAAGTTCCCCTCCGCCAAGCGGAAAGAAATCCGCAGGGCGGTGAAAGCCGCCGGCATAGGCAGGTCCAAAGCCGACTTCGATTCCTATTGCAAAGCCGTCCTTAATGCCGCCGTCCAATGAAAAAGTTCTTCTGTACTGTCCTGGCAGCCGTTTTTCTGGGTGGCGCCACCCTGTCTGCGCAGGAGATCGTGGATATCCGGCGCGTGGAACTGGATTCGCTCGTGCAGGTAATCCGCGCCCATTATCCCGGGAATGTGTATTATATCAAAGATGCGGCCGAGCAGTCCACCTTTAGCGTGAGCGCCCCCCGGGAATCGTTCGTGGAGGCCGCTTTCAACGCCCTCCGCGAAAAGGGCTATGTAATCAGCGGCTACGGAACGGACCGCTTCATCCTTCACAGCAAATCTGTCTTTACGTCCCTTCCTTCCGGCTATTTCGACCGGACCAAGGCTGCGGCCGATGACAGCGGCCTGCAGCAGTATTTGGCCGAGCAAAGCGCCGTGGTTACTTTCCAGAACAAGGTTTATGAGATAGGGGAGAGCAATGCAGGCCGGCGGGGCAAGGTATATGTGAGCGGCCATGTGCGGGATGTTTCATCCGGCGAACCCCTCGTGGGCGTTTCCGTCTATGAGGAGAAAACGGGAGTCTACGCCCTTACCGATGCTGCGGGCTTTTACCGGATTTCTCTCCCTGTGGGGGACAACGTCCTGAACCTGAGCGGCTATTCGCTGGATGACATGCACCTGAACCTCAAGGTCTGGGACGACGGGGTGCTGGACGTGGTGATGAAGGAGAAGGTGCTCGCCCTCACCGGGGCCGTGGTATCGGCCAGTGCCCTCTCGCATCACCGCGACGCCAAAATGGGCATAGAGCGCGTCCGGATGGAGGTGATCAACAAGATTCCCAGCGCTTTCGGCGAGGGAGACATCATCAAGGCCATCCTCACCCTTCCCGGCGTCAAGTCCGTGGGCGAGGCTTCCAGCGGTTTCAATGTGCGCGGCGGTTCCGTGGACCAGAACCTGGTGCTGTTCAACGACGGTACCATCTACAATCCCACGCACCTGTTCGGTATCTTCTCGGCCTTCAACCCGGATATTGTGAGCGAGGTGGAACTGTACAAGAGCAGCATTCCGGCTTCCATGGGTGGCCGCATCTCTTCGGTGCTGGATGTCCGAACGCGGGAAGGCAATGCCAACAAGATTGCCGGGTCGCTGGGAATCGGCCTGTTAACCAGCCGTTTCCATCTGGAAGGGCCCATCGTGAAGGGAAAGACCACTTTCATCCTGGGAGGGCGCACCACCTATTCCAACTGGCTCCTTAACCTGCTTCCCAAGACCAGTGAATATGCAGGCGGGAAGGCTTCCTTCAGCGATATCAATGCCGGCGTAACGCAAAAGATCAATGAAGACAATACGCTGCAGGCCTATTTCTACTGGTCCAGGGACGGTTTTGAATTTTCCCGGGATCCGGCCTTCCGCTACTCCAACCTGAATGGCTCGCTCAAATGGCGCAGCCGGCTTGGCGGCCGGCTTAACCTGACCACTTCCGTAGGCTACGACCGTTATGGCGCACGGCTGGAGAACAGCCTGGGGAAGAACCAGATGTCCGGTTACAAGGTGGATACGGGCATAGACCAGGGCTTCCTGAAGATGAATTTCCAATATGCGGTGAACAGCTCTCACAGCCTTTCCATGGGGGCCGACGCCATCTACTATAGCCTGCAGCCCGGCATCATGTCTCCCCTGTACGAGGGGCAATCGCTGGTCAGGACCTGGAATCTGGATATCCAACAGGCCGTGGAACCGGCCCTGTTCGTGAGTGACAGCTGGACGGTGACCTCCAGGCTCTCCCTGGAAGGCGGCGTGCGTCTGAGCGGTTTCCTTGCGCTGAATCCCAATAAGTTCTATCTGAATCCGGAATTCCGTATTTCCGGAAAGTATTCCTTCCTGGACAACCTTTCGGTGAAAGCCGGCTTCAATACCATGAGCCAGCATATCCACCTCATTTCCAATACATCCTCCATCTCTCCCATCGATACCTGGCAACTGTCCACGGACCGGATCCGTCCGCAGACCGGCTGGCAGGCCGCGGGGGGAGTGTACTGGACCATAGCCGACGGCACAGTGGACC
>JAEEQF010000081.1 GCA_016285175.1 Bacteroidales bacterium | reverse complement strand
AAGGCGAAGGGGAGGGATGCGACTGGCTGGAAGCCAAACCGTTAAGCAGCCTGATGAACATCTCTGCTCCAGAGAATGCGTCCAATAATGAAACATACTCAGTCGTCATCCCCGAGGAATGGCAGCTCGGGCCGGATGTGATTGTCAAGAAGCACAATAAACTGCCGACAGCACAGTATGGCGGAGAGGATGGCCATTACGAAGATTGGCAGATATTTATCAAAGGAGAGAGATACTATAATACTTTCAGCATCTCCGACCCTCGCTGCTACTTGATTCAGGTTCCCGGTGAGGCCAAGACCTTTGCCGTCCACAGCGACAGTTTCTTCTTCAATCCCAGAGGCGATGAACCCTGGAAGTATCGGTCACACGTGATTCCGTCCAAGATCCATACGCTGGATCTTCGCGGCAGCGGCGGTTATGATTTTGACTATAAGGTAGATTATGAACATACGCCCAAGGTCTTCAAACTGCGCCGTTATGACGGGAAGAATCTGAACCAGGGCCTGATGATATCTGTCAAATATTCAGATGCCACTCCCATGCCGATGCCTTCCATAACCATCGGCGCAAATGAAGACGGCATGGATGGAGGCGGATATATTATACTTTCCAACATGACATTACCGTATGGAGACCTTCCCATCAAGGTAGAAGGAATGAATTCACTGGAATTATATGGCTGCGTCGGCGATATGGTTTATATGCCGGAAAACATCAAATATCTGGCGATTGGCGCTTCGTCCGATGGCTCAGTCAATCATATGCCTTTCGCTGCCGGTGTGTCCAATGTTAAGGAAATCAAGGTTCTGGACAACAAAACCGTTCAGGGAATATGTGCCGGGGTTCAGGAAAGCGTAACGGTGACAGGCTGCCCGTCTTTGAAAGAAGCGTATTTCGGCTCATCTCCTATCTCCCGCTTCCAGATGAGCAGCGTCCCGGCAATGAGTTATCTGAGCCTGTCTGAATGTACGAAACTGATGATGGAGGTTCCCGATCTTTTCCAGGAAATCTGGAACCGGGACGGAGACGTCAAGTATGAGGTACGATATAAATACACCTATGGTGAAGGCCCTCATACTACGGCTAAGGGCACCCAGTTCAACTACACGGACAAGGGTTATGGTTTCTGGTATAAAGGCGAACCCAACCGCGGATACCATAAAGAGCCCATGTAGTTTGTAGAATTCATAATAATCCGTTACCTTTGCAAAAGTGACGTTATAACGTTAGTTTTGCAAAATGGAAAACATCCTGTTTCACGGATCCGATAAAGTTGTGGAGTGGCCTTCTAAGAAGGGAGGGCGGCTCCACAACGATTTTGGACAAGGCTTTTACTGTACACCCAACCTGGATCTGGCCCGGGAGTGGGCCTGCTCGGAGGCAACATCGGCCTTTGTCAACCACTATAGTTTCGAGCCCGGTTTTGACTTGAAGGTCTGTGATTTGTCCGGACCGGATTATCACGTACTCAACTGGTTGGCAGTGTTACTTGTTAACAGGGTGTTCCAGATAGAGATGGACGCCCCCGCTGCTATCAAGGACTATATTATCAAGGAGTTTCTACCGGATCTCTCCTGTTTTGATGTCATCCGAGGCTATAGGGCCGATGACTCTTACTTCCAATATGCCAAATTCTTTCTACACGGTGGAATGAATATCGAACAGTTAAACCGGGCCCTGCATCTGGGAAACCTGGGAGAACAGGTTTTCCTCCAAAGCGAGAAAGCCTTTGACGCGTTAGTGTTCCTAACGGCAGAGGATGTAGATAAATCTGTCTATCTACCCAAGAGGAAAGCCCGTGAAAGGCGGGCACGGGAAGACTTCTCAAGAATCAAAGAGGGCCCTAAAGTCTTTGACGGAATCTTTGCCATCGACCTTTACAGAAACAAAATCAAAAACGACGATGCGCGCCTACGATAAAGATATAATGGTTTCGGCAAAAGATAACTTTGCCGTTATGATAGATTACGCCGTCACCTGGTGCGGGATGGATTTACGTGCCTTCTATAACCGTTTTCTGGGAAGCGGGATAGATATTGCCTTCGGGGAGGGCCACCCCAAATTCACGCTGGGAATGAGTGGAATTGAGTTGGCGGGGCGGGTAATGGAGAATACCGGCGGAGAGATTCCGTTGGACGGAAGCTACACCTTCCCCTGGGAGGATTCCAGCTATTACTGGACCGGTTGGGCCCTGTGCCAGTATCAGTGGTACAAAGGCTCCAGTTTTGCATCCATCGACCGCAACGGCCTTCCCATCGAAAAGGTTCACGAACTGTTCCACCCCCTTCACGAGGCCGATATCACCAAGGTTTTTGATGTGTTTGACACCTATTATCGGCCCAGGGCGCTTTCCCTGAAAGCGTGCCGGAAAAATGCCGGATTCACACAGGAAACCCTGGCCGGACGAAGCGGTGTATCGCTGCGGATGATCCGTGCCTACGAACAAGGCACCCAGGATTTGGCCCGGGCCGAAGCCTCCACGTTTTTACGCCTTTCGCAGGCACTTGGCTGCCCGCCGGACCGGCTGGTGGTTTATTAATCCTTATACAGCCCCTCGCGGGAAAGCAGGTGGTTCAGGTTGGCCAGGCCGTAGGCCGTGACAGCCTGGACCACGGCCGAATGCTCCATATAGGCGGGGATGAGCTTGTCGTACAGGTCGTCTTCCGTATGCCAGATGTCCCGGTAGATGAAATCGTAGCCGAAGACGTCCATTTCCCGGAAGGAGATGGCCGGGATGCCGTTCATGGCAAAGTAGGCGTGGTCGGAGCCGCCGGCCCGCGTGGGACGCGGCTGCGGCTCACCCTCCCGCTTGTTCACCGTGAAGGGAATGTCCGGATTATAGTTGAAGAGCGGCTCGCAGGCCTTCACGAAATCGTCATACATGGCCGGCGGAACGGTGACGGAACTGGCCGCCAGGGGGCCGCCGTCGCGGTTGAAGTAGTTGGAAATCTTGTTCCAGGGAATGGTTTTCTGCTCCACAAAGTACTTGGAACCCAGCAGACCGTATTCCTCGCCGGTCCAGATGCAGAACATGATGGAACGCTTGGGCCGGGCACCGGCGGCGGCAAGCAGGCGGGCGGCTTCCATGGTTACGCATACGCCCTGGCCGTCGTCCGTAGAGCCGGTGGCAATGTCGTAGGCGTCCAGGTGGCTACCCATCATCACGTATTCGTCGGGGTACTGCGTCCCCTTGATCACGCCCAGGATGTTGTGGTATTTCATCGGCCCGGGGAAGAAGTGGTTGCGGATGTCAAACTCCAGCTGGAAGTCTTCCCGGTTCACGCATTTGCGCTTGATAATCTCAAACTGATGCTCGTCCAGCAGGATGTCGCAGGCCCGGGGGAGGTTGTCCATCGTGAGGTCAAAGCACATGGCGCGGTTGTAGAGCACCTGCATCGGGAGCTGGGCCGGGCGGATGAAGCCCAGTACGCCCGCCTCCACCATCTGGCGGTACATAGGTACCTGGATGTCCTTCTTGCCCTCGGCCAGCTGGGCGGCGCGGGTACTGTCGGCCTTGGGGCTGGCGTCGATGGCCAGGCCGCTGGTGGCACCCGTCTCCAGCAGCACCCAGGAGCCCTTCAGCGCCCCCTTCACCCGGTCGAATTCCCGCTGGTTCTTGGGCTCCAGATATACGCGTCCTTTCTGCGGACCGCGCGTGCCGGCGGTATAGGCAGGCGTGCCGAAGTGCAGCGCGAAGCCGTCCTCGGAGAGCATCCGGCCGCTCCAGGGACCGCGGTCAAAGCCCACGCCGATGGTAACGGCCTCCTGGATCCGGACCTCCAGTCCCCAGGAGCGGAACTGCTCCGCCACCCAGTCTTCGGCGTGGTTGAGCATGTGCGAGCCCACGATGCGTCCGCCGATGTTGCGGGCGATATAGTCGGCATGTTCCATGGTGCGGTTGTCGGTCTTGCCCAGTTCCAGCACTTTTTGGGTCACTTTGTCCTGGGCATGGAGGCTCAGTGCCATAAACAGCACGGCCAGGAAGGAGAAGAGGGTCTTTTTCATAAGCGCAAATGTTAAGTCGACATCAAATATAGGGAAAAAAATGCTATTTTTGTAGTTTGTAAAAAGAGAATATACAAAAACAGCATAAACTATGTACAGAACCAAAACGTGCGGGGAACTCCGCATTGAGAACAAGGGTGAGGTTGTCACCCTGGCCGGATGGGTGCAGAAAGCCCGCAAACTGGGCGGAATGACGTTCATCGACCTCCGGGACCGCTATGGCATCACGCAGCTGGTGGTGGAGGCCGATGCCCCCGCAGAGCTGGTGGAAACGGCCACTTCCCTGGGCCGCGAATTCGTAATCCAGGCCACCGGAGAGGTGGTGGAGCGCCAGGCCAAGAACGCCAAGATGCCCACCGGAGACATAGAGATCAAACTATCGGCCATCCATATCCTGAACAAGAGCGTCACCCCGCCCTTCACCATTGAGGAAGAGAGCGACGGCGGCGAGGACCTCCGGGCCAAATACCGTTATCTGGACCTACGCCGCGGACCGCTGCAGCGCGCCCTGGCGTTAAGGCACCGCGTTGCTCACGAGGTTCGGAACTATCTGGACGACAAGGGCTTTATGGAAATTGAAACCCCTTACCTCATCAAGAGCACCCCGGAAGGCGCCCGCGACTTCGTGGTCCCGTCCAGGATGAATCCGGGCCAGTTCTACGCCCTGCCGCAGAGTCCCCAGACCTTCAAGCAGCTGCTGATGGTGGCCGGCTACGACCGCTACTTCCAGATTGTGCGCTGCTTCCGTGACGAGGACCTCCGGGCCGACCGTCAGCCGGAATTCACCCAGATAGACTGCGAAATGTCCTTCGTGGAGCAGGAAGACGTCCTGGACACCTTCGAAGGGATGATGCGCACCCTGTTCAAGAACGTGCTGAATGTGGAAATCCCCAACCCGCTGCCGCGGATGAGCTGGTACGACGCCATGGACAACTACGGCTCCGACAAGCCGGACGTGCGCTTCGGGATGAAGATCCACGAAATCACGGACGTGGCCAAGGGTAAAGGTTTCAGCGTGCTGGACGACGCAGCCTACATCGGCGCCATCTGCGTCCCCGGCGCGGCCGAATACACCCGCAAGCAGATAGACGAGCTCACCGAATGGGTAAAACGCCCGCAGGTGGGTGCCAAGGGCCTCATTTACATCCGCGTAAATGCCGACGGCAGCTTCAAGAGCTCCATCGACAAGTTCTACGGGGCCGATGACCTCTCCCGCATCGCCGCCGCCGCCGAAGCCCGGCCCGGCGACCTGATGCTGGTGATGAGCGGTCCTGCCAAGCGCAAGGTTCAGACCATGCTGGGTGTGCTGCGCCTGGAAATGGGTGGCCGCCTGGGCCTCAGGAACCCGCAGGAGTTCGCCCCCCTGTGGATCGTGGACTTCCCGCTGCTGGAGTGGGACGACGAAACCCAGCGCTTCTACGCTATGCACCACCCCTTCACCGCTCCCAAGCCGGAGCACGAGAAGTGGTTCTATTCCAATGAGAAAGCGGATCTGGAACGCGTCTGCGCCAATGCCTATGACTTCGTGCTCAACGGCAACGAACTGGGCGGCGGCTCCATCCGTATCCACAATGCCGATATGCAGAAGCGCATGTTCGAGGTGCTGGGTATCGGAGAGGAAGAGGCCGAGTACAAGTTCGGCTTCATCATCAACGCCTTCAAGTTCGGCGCCCCGCCGCACGGCGGCCTGGCCTTCGGCTTCGACCGCGTGTGCGCCCTCATGGGCGGCCAGGACACCATCCGCGACTACATTGCCTTCCCCAAGAACAACCAGGGCCGCGACGTGATGATAGACAGCCCGTCCGCCATCGACCAGACCCAGTTGGATGAGCTCCAGATTGCCCTGAACCTTTCCGCCAAGGCCTCAGAATAACGTTTTGCCCGGCGCCAAGTGCATTTTAGGCCGTTTTTGCACTTGGCACCCCCTTTTAACTCTGTCCCAAGTGCAAAATTGGCCAAATTTGCACTTGGACTATTCCCGATATGGTAACTAGGCACAAAGACTACGACCTGTCCAGCCGGAACACTTTCCGGATGCGGGTCCGTTGTGCCTTGTACCTTGAAATCACGGAAGAGGCCGATCTGGCCGCCCTGGACTGGAATGCCCTGCCCCAACCGGTGATGGTAATGGGCGGCGGCTCCAACCTTCTCTTTACCAAGGACTTCTCAGGCACGGTTCTGCATTATGCAGGAGGTGCTGCCTTCGGCGGAACTCCGTTCGCTTCGCTCTCTCCGGCCCCTCCCACCGCTGACGCGGCGGGCCCCTCCCCCTACCCATGTCCGGGGGTGGACATGTCCGCCGGAGGCAGTACCTCCTGCATGGTAACAGTGCCGGCCGGAGTGGTGTTTGATGAATTCTGCGCCTGGGCGGCGGCAGAGGGCCTTTGGGGGCCGGAGAATCTGTCGCTCATTCCCGGCGAGGTGGGTGCCTCGGCCGTGCAGAACATTGGCGCCTATGGCGTGGAGGCCAAGGATATTATCGCAAAAATCCGCGCCTGGGACCGCCAGGAAGGCCGGTTCGTGGAAATTGATCCGGCCGATTGCCAATACGGTTACCGCACTTCCCGCTTCAAGACGGAGTGGAAAGGCCGATACATCATCACGGCCGTAACCTACCGCCTTTCGAAGGCTCCCCAGCCCAAACTGGACTACGGCGGCGTGCGGAAAGCATTGGAAGCTAAAGGGAAGATTGTGCCTTCCGGCAGCCAGTGTTGGGTGGACCTAGTCCAGCCACAATCTGGCCCAGGTCTTATTTCAGATGGTGGACCAAGTCCAGGCAATGTGGCCCAGGCAGGCCTCCAGGGCACAAGTGGTGGACCAGGTCCAGGGGATAAAAGTGGACTTAGTCCAAAAACAGACTGGACCAAGTCCAAGACAGACAACGTAATAACCCCTCAAGACATCCGGGACACCATCATCGACATCCGGCGGCAGAAACTGCCGGATCCGGAGGAAGTGGGCAGCGCCGGGAGCTTTTTCTGCAATCCGGTCATCAGCCGGGAGCATTTTGAGCGCATCGTAGCCCTGGCCCGGGAAGACAATGGGCCGGACTATCAGGTGCCGCATTATGAGGTGGGAGACCAGATCAAGGTTCCCGCCGCCTGGCTCATAGATCAGTGCGGCTTCAAGGGTGCCCGGAACGGCGGCGCGCAGGTGTATCCCAGGCAGCCCCTGGTCATAGTGAATGCCAGCGGAAACGCCGCGCCGGAAGAGATTATCGGCCTGGAAAAACAGGTAATAGACACCATAGCAGCCAAATACGGCATTACCCTCCATCCGGAGGTGGAACATATCTAGCGCAATGACACTCCGGGAAGAAATAGGACGGCGTATCCTGCTTCTGGACGGCGCCATGGGAACCCAGATTCAGCGGCAGGCGCCGCCGGAGGAGGACTGGCACGGTAATCCGGAAATGCTCAACCTCACCCGCCCGGAGCTCATCCTGGACATTCACCGGGGATATATTGCCGCCGGGGCCGATATCATAGAGACCAATACCTTCAGCGCCAACGCCATCTCCCAGGCCGAATACGGCTGTGCCGAAAAGGCCGGCACGATGGCCCGGGAAGCGGCCCGCATCGCCCGGAAAGCCGCCGATGAGGCTCCCCGCAAAGTATGGGTGGCGGGCAGCATCGGCCCCACCACGCATTCGCTGAGCCTGGCTTCGGACGTGGACAGAAGTGCCTGGAGACCATTCGGTTTCGACGGTTTTGTGAAGGCCTTCCGGGAGCAGATAGAAGGCCTGGTGCAGGGCGGGGTGGACTGCCTCCTGCTGGAAACCGGCTTCGACGCTCTCAACACCAAGGCTATGCTCTACGCCGCGGCCGATTGGGACATCCCCGTGATGATATCGGCCACATCGGCCGACCGCAGCGGCCGCACCCTCACCGGACAGACGCTGGAGGCCTATTTCACGGCGGTACGGCGAGACAAACTGCTGGCCTTTGGCATCAACTGTTCGCTGGGGCCCAAGGATATGCGTCCGCTGCTGGAAGAAGTGGCCCGCTTTGCCGATGTCCCCGTGCTCTGCTATCCCAACGCCGGCCTGCCGGACGAGCTGGGCCGCTACACCATGGGCCCGGAGGAGATGGCCGAAGCCGTGGAACCGCTGCTGCCCTTGGTGAACATTATCGGCGGCTGTTGCGGCACCACCCCGGAGCACATCCGGGCCTTGGCCGCACGGATTGAAAACCGCCCTCCCCGCCCGCTTCCGGAAAAGGAGAAACGCCTCAAGGTGAGCGGCTTGGAAACCGTTACGGTGGACCGGGAGAACAACTTCACCAACATTGGCGAGCGCACCAACGTGGCCGGTTCCCGCAAGTTTGCCCGCCTGATTGCCGGTGGCCAGTACGAGGAGGCGCTGCAGGTGGCGGCGCAGCAGATAGACGGCGGCGCCGGCGTCATCGACATCAATATGGACGACGCTATGCTGGACGCCCCTAAGGAAATGGAAACCTTCCTCCGGTACATCTCCGGGGACCCCTCGGTGGCCAAGGCGGCGCTGATGATAGATTCGTCCCACTGGGAGGCGGTACTGTCTGGCCTCAAAAACGCTCAGGGCAAGTGTATCGTGAACTCCATCTCGCTCAAGGAAGGGGCCGATGCGTTTGTGAAGAAAGCTCTGGAAATCAAGCGCCTGGGGGCTGCCATGGTGGTAATGGCCTTTGACGAGGAAGGGCAGGCCACCACCTTCCAGCGCAAGACGGAAATCTGCGCCCGCAGTTACAAGTTGCTCACGGAGGCAGGTATAGAGCCCAAGGACATTATCTTCGACTGCAACGTCCTTTCCGTGGG
>JAEEQF010000080.1 GCA_016285175.1 Bacteroidales bacterium | reverse complement strand
GAATGGTCCACCTTGGACCACACGGAGAGCATCAAGTGCACGTTGTCCTTGTGCAGGGAATCCGTGAGGGCGCGGGGATCCGGATAGTGCTCGGCGTCGAACACCATAGAGTTCCAGCCGGTGTTTCCCCACCACTGCCAGTCCTGGACGATCACGTCCAGCGGCAGGCCGCGCCGCTTGAACTCGGCGGCGTTTTCCAGGATTTCGTCCTGCGAATGGTAGCGCTCCCGGCAGTGGATATAGCCGAACATCCATTCCGGCATCTGGGGAACGGGACCGGTGAGCTTGCGGTAGGCCGATATCACCTCGTCGGCATCACCGGCAAAGACCGTATAGTCCAGGGCCTGGGCCACGGGGGAGCGGAAGGCGGTTTCGTCTTCCACCTTGCTCCAGTAAAGGACGGGCTTGTCTCCCCGCACGCCTTCGGTGCGGAGCGTATGCCTGCCGGAGGGGAGGGTGACGATGGCCGATGTGGTGGGCGGCAACCAGGTATTGGTAACGTCGAAGACAGGTTCGTCGTCAATGCTCAGGAACTGGCGGCGGGACATGGCCTGGCCGCAGTCCAGCAGCAGGGAATACGCTCCGTCGGCGGGAACTTCCAGCTCTCCGGTGAAGGTCTGGTACCAGCGGCGCTCCCGCCGGTTGCCGGCCGTTCCGGTGGCGTTCACCGTCTCTCCGTGTCCGGTTTCCTGCTCCGGCTCCAGGGCTACGGCGTTATCGGCCGGATTGAAGTCCGTGAGTCCGTAGTTGTTCCACAGAAGGCCGTAACCCTTGTTGGAAAGGAGGAAAGGAAGGGCTATCTGCGTGTTCACCTGGGTGAGCCGGCGGGTGAGTCCCCGCACGTTCAGGTAGCCGTCCTGGAACTGTCCGGTGCCGAAGAGGGCTTCGTCTTCCGGAGAGCGGAAGCGCTGGGAAACGCTCCAGGCGGGATGGCCCTTGACGGGGGCGCTTTCCACTTTCCTTCCGCCGGGAATCTCGGAGAGGAGTACCTCTCCGGCAGCATCCAGGAAGGTGAGCGTGCCGTCGGCCTTGCTGTACCGGGCGGTGAGAGAGGCGGTGCTAAGCTCCACCCCCGTTTCTGTCTTCACCGTCTTGAAATGGGGCTTCTGCACCTTCTCCGTATATACCAGTTCCTCCTGGAGCGAGGCGCCTTCCGGCATCACCTGTACCCGGATGGCATTGTCCGTGAGCGGGATGAGCACCAGCGTCCCCTCCGGGGTGGAAATGCTCACACGGTCTTTGGCGCACTGGCACAAAAGGCCGATGAAAACAAGGGCTGCTAAAAACCGTTTCATTATTTTAGGATAATCTGTTTGCCCAGTTTGAGCTTGTCGCCGGAGTCGTCCACAGTCCAGTACTGCGGCTTGCGGGGGCCGTTGCCTTCCACGTGGTGTACCACATAACGGAGCTCTCCTTCAAAGGTGCGGAAGAGCATGCCGTGGCCGGAATTGTTGGCCAGGAAGGGTTCCGGTTCCTGCACCCAGGGACCGGCGATGGTGCCGGATTCGGAGTAGCAGACAGCCTGCAGATAGCGCTCCTTGCCCCAGGTGGACCAGAGCATGCCCAGTTTGCCGGTCTGCGTGCGGAACATCTGGGGACCGTCGGTGACCCAGCCGGGCATCTTGAGGCCGAAGGTGGCTTCGCCCAGGCCGTTCATCTCGCCGCAGCAAGGCAGTTCGGAGGCGCGGAACATGGTCACAGGCCACTCGGAGATGGTCTTGGTGAGGTCCGGTGCCAGCTCGATGTAATCCATGGTACCGTCGATGAGCTGGGTCCACTCATGCACGAAGATCATATAGATGTGACCGTCCTCCTCGTAGAGCGTACCGTCGATGCAGTCCCACTCGTAGGGCTGGTAGTCGTAGCCGGGCGTGACGGAGAAGGGCACGAAGGGGCCTTCCGGACTCTCCGAGCGCAGCAGGTAAGTCTGGTTGTGGGGCACGTTGTAACGGCGCGGGATGGCCTGGATAATCTCGCTGTGGTCGCTCCAGGTGCCGGCATAATAGTAATACTTGCCAATCTTGTGGATTTCCGCCGCGGCGGCGAAGCCGGCCTTCTCACACCAGGTGCCGCTGAGGTCGATCACGTTGTACGGGCCTTCCCACATCACCAGGTCCTTGCTCCGCCACTGGCGGCCGCCGGAGGAGGTGAGATAGTAGGTCTGGGTGGCTTCATCGGCCAGGATGAACGGGTCGCTCATGGACAGGTCGTTGAAATGGACGGTGCGGATGCGGTTCTGCTCCTCGCGCATGCGGCGCATGCGTTCTGCCATGCCGGTGGTGTCGCGCGGGGCACTGGAGATGGAGCCGCCGAAGTTCCGCTGTCCGGGGTCTGCGGGCGGGGCCTGCTCCACGGGCTGGATCACTTTCTTCTGCTGGGCAACGGGTTCTGCCGCTTTCTCCTTACAGGAGGCCACTACGGCCAGGGCGGCAAAAGCCGCGAGGGTTAGTCTTAAGGTCTTCATTTTGGTTATAATTTGATTGTTAGTTCATTACCGTTATAGTTCACGCATTTTTCACTGCGCTTTCCGTCTGCCCCAAACACCGTGAGGCGGAACTGCCGGCTTTCCAGCATGCCCGGGTAGGAACCTTTCCGGGACCCGATCTTAAGCGTGCGGCCCCTGAGCTTGAAGCCGATGGTGCTGTATGCCCCGTCCTTATAGGCCTGGCCGTCAAAGGCGTCCTCGTACAGGGTAAACTGCCCGTCGGCCCCCAGGAAGATGCGGATCTCCAGATTATCCCACGGCTTCTCGTTGCAATACTGCACGTCCGGACCCAGCGGGACGATGGCGCCGGCCTTGGCAAACACCGGGCAGCGGTCCAGCGGGGCATCGGCCTTTACGCTGCGTCCGCCCTTGAGGGGGGCGCCGGAGAACCAGTCGTACCACAGGCCTTGCGGGAGATAGACTTCGCTCTGGTGCAGCGGGCTCCAGTCCACGGGCTCTTCCTGCCAGCGGCGTTCCTCGGAGGTGTAAAACGCATGGGTGACGGGCGCCACCAGCAGGGAGCGGCCGAAGAAGAACTCGTCGTTGCACTCCCAGGTGCGTTTGTCGGCAGGATAGTCCATCCACAGCGCGCGCATGAAGCTGTCGTCGGCGCTGGACACCTGCCAGGAGGTGCTGTAGATATAAGGTAGCAGGCTGTAACGCAGGCGGATGGCCTTTTCAATGGCGTCGTATACCGCTTCTCCCGGGGCGCCGAACTCCCAGATCTCCCGGCGGGAAGACTCCCCGTGGCTGCGCATCATGGGATTGAACAGGCCGAACTGCAGCCAGCGCACGTACAGCTCCTGGAAGCGGGGGTTCCGGGCGCATGTGGCGGTTTCCCCGCGCTTGTTGTACCCGCTGGGGAAGAAGCCGCCGATATCCGAGTTGAAGTTGGGGTTGCCGGTGAGGGTGAAGCCCAGGCCGGCGGGAATCTGGTGCCGGAAGTCGTCCCAGGTGCTCTGGACGTCTCCGCTCCAGGTGTTGGCGCCGGTGCGCTGCTGCCCGGCATAGACGCTCCGGGTGAGCACGAAAGGCCGGCGGTCGCTGCCTTCCAGCTGCTTCTCCACTACGCCGGAGACAGAAAGCAGGGGATAGGCGTTGAGTACGCTCCGGTAGCTGCCCAGACCCGTTGCCTGCTCCAGGTCACTGTCCTTATAGTCCAGATGGTCCGGCTCCGTGGAATCCATCCACCAGCCGTCGATGCCCATCTTCTCCAGCCTTAGCAGGTGCTTCCAGTAGATGTCCCGGGCCTCTGCGCTGAAGGCGTCGTAAGGGAGCACGCCGGAGGGATAGTCCCGCCGCGGCGGCCAGTCCGGAAGGCCGCTCTGGGGCCAGGTGGCAAAGTGCAGGAGGTGTCCTGCGGCCTCCAGCTCCCGGTAGGGCTTGGTCATGGGCCCGAAGGAGGCCCAGATGGAGATGAGCATGTGGGCGTTGCTCTGGTGCACGCGGTCTATCATCTGCTGCGCATTGCGGAAGTCCTCGTTCAGGAATTCCATGGCGTTCCACTGGTAGTTGTTGCCCCAGTACTGCCAGTCCTGGATGATGCCGTCTATGGGAACCCGGCGGTCCCGGTAGCCCTGCAGGGCGTCCAGCAGTTCCCGGGAGCTCTTGTAGCGTTCCCGGCTCTGGAAGAAGCCGTAGGTCCACAGCGGCAGCATCGGCACGTGTCCCGTGAGGCTGCGCAGGCGTTGGATCACGCCGTCGGCCGATCCGCCGTAAAGGAAATAATAATCTTCCTGCAGGCCCACTTCCGAGGAGAAGCTGGCCACATCGTCCTTGTCCGTGAAGGTGCCGGTGGAGGGGTTGTCCCAGAGGATGCCGTAGCCTTTTACGGACTGCACGACGGGCACGAAATCCTCCGTGTTGTCCTGCCGCAGGTAGCGGGTTTTGCCGCTGAGGCTCAGCTGGCCGTCCTGCAGGATGCCCAGGCCGTACAGCGGTTCGCCGCTTTCCAGGAGGAACTGCTGCGTTATCTCGTATGCGCCTTTGTCCAGGCCTTCTTCCCGCCGCACGAATGTGCTCTCGCCTTCGCGCAGCAGCGTTTTTCCGCTGGCCGATGAGAAAACCACCCTTCCGTCGGCGTCCACCGTTACCCGCAGTCGGGCCGATGAATAGGTGGTGCCGCCGCGGCTGGTCCTTACCGTTACGGGAACCATCTCCGGGGTGGCGATGACGGCCAGGCTTCCGCTTTCCGGAAAACTGCCTTCCGTTACTTTTTGGATGCGCACCACGTCGGGCGTATAGAAGGTGACTTTTACCTGGGGGGCCAGGGCCATTAACAGGGCAAGCAGGAGGGATTTCATGGTATTAGGTCTGTATTGCGGTCTCTTTTACAAAAATAATGTTTTTTTGCAGAAAAACTCTTACCTTTGGTAAGACAAATACTAAAACTTGTGAAATCTCGTCTCCTGCTGCTGCCCTTATTGCTGCTCTGCACCCTGGTGCGGGGGCAGGAAGTGGTTTTCAATACCCACAGTTGGAACTTCGGCCCACTGAATGAGGCCGACGGCACCGTGTCGCACGATTTCACCTTCCGCAACAACTCCGGCAAGCCCCTCCGAGTTGGCTCTGTCTCCGTGAGCTGCAGCTGCGTCCAGGCGGAAATCCCGCATAAGGAGATCCCCGCCGGGGAAACGGGTGTGATTTCCCTCAGCTTCAGCCCCGCCGGCGCCGCCGGAAGGACGCACCGGTATGCCGATGTGTATTCCCAGGAAGGCAAATATCTGGGTCGGCTTAACATGGAGGCCTATGTGACGCCCATCGACGTGGCGCTGGAAGAGCGGTACCGGACGGTCCTGGGCCCCACGCTCCGCGCCCAGCGCTCCATCCTGCCCTATGGCTATGTATGGCCGGGAAAGGTATCCGTGAAGGAAGTCTATCTGGCCAATCTGAGTGACCATCCCGTGCAGCTCAGGACCGAATCGGCCGGCCTTATGGTAGAAGGCCCTTCGGAGATTCCCTCCCGTGGGGAAGTGACGCTGAAGGTCTCCTACAACCCTTCCAAACCGTACAGCATGTACCGGGACAGGCTCCGTTTCTTTGTGGACGGGAAGCCGGCCGACAGGGACATTGCGGTATCGGCCATCTGCCTGGGGGATGCGGCTCCGGGGCAGTCTTCCATCTGGGTCACGCCCTCCCAGGGCCGGCTGCACCGCGGGCGCGGCAGCGTGATGCTGGGCAACGGCGGCCGGGAAGACCTGGTGGTTTTGGCCGTGGAGGCGCCGGAGGGCGTACGCCACAACCTGCGTCCCGGACAGCACATCGCCCCGGGCGGGAAGATGCGGCTGCGGGTGTCATCGGCATTGCAAGCATTTGAAATTCATATATTTACCAACGACCCTCTGCGGCCGTACAAAGAATTACGTTTCACATTATGAAAAAAACCATCGTAATCCTGGCCCTTGCCGGAGCGCTGTTTTCCTCCTGCGGGCCCAAGTATGAGTATCCGTTCCAGAACCCCCGGCTCAAGACGGAGAAGCGTGTGGAGAACCTTCTCTCCCTCCTCACCCCGGAGGAGAAGGTGGGCCTCATGATGAACAAGTCGGTTTCCGTGGACCGGCTGGGCATTCCCGCCTACAACTGGTGGAGCGAAGCCTGCCACGGTGTGCGGGCCGACAATTACACCGTGTACCCCCAGCCCATCGGCCTGGCTTCCTCCTTCGACCCGGAAATGATGCGGAAGGTTTTCTCCACCGTTTCCGACGAGGCCCGCGCCAACTGGAACCGTTCCGAAAGGGAATGGAACGTGGGGGACGACGCCCGCTACTATCCCGGCAATCCGGAACTCTCCTTCTGGTGCCCCAACATCAACATCTTCCGTGACCCCCGCTGGGGCCGCGGCCAGGAGACCTGCGGTGAAGACCCGTACCTCACCAGCGTAATGGGCCTGCAGACCGTCCTGGGTATGCAGGAGTTCGACGGCAAGTATTACAAGACGCACGCCTGCGCCAAGCACTATGCCGTGCACAGCGGTCCGGAACCGCTCCGTCACAGTATGAACGTGTCCGTTTCCATGCGGGACCTGTGGGAAACCTATCTGCCGGCCTTCAAGACCCTGGTGGTGGAAGGCGATGTGCGGGAAGTGATGTGCGCCTACCAGCGTTATGAGGGCGAGCCCTGCTGCATGAGCGACCGCCTGCTCATAGACATCCTGCGCAACAAATGGGGTTACGACGGCATCATCCTCACGGACTGCGACGCCATCAACAACTTCTACACCCGCGGTCAGCATATGACCCATCCGGACGCCGTGCACGCTTCCGTGGACGCCGTGCTCAACGGTACGGACCTGGAGTGCGGACGCAGCTTCCGTTCCCTGAAAGACGGTCTTGAGCAGGGTCTCATCAGCGAGGCCGACCTGGACAACGCCCTCCGTCACGTGCTCCGCGGCCGCTTCGAGCTGGGTATGTTCGACCCGGACGAGAAGATCCGCTGGTCCACCATCCCGGAGGAGGTCATCAGCAGCGAAGAGCATCACGCCCTGGCCGTGGAGGCCGCCCGTGAGAGCATGGTGCTGCTGAAGAACAACGGCGTGCTGCCGCTTTCCCCCGACGTGAAGCGCATCGCCGTGGTGGGCCCGAATGCCGACGACGTGGAACTGATGAACGGCAACTACGGCGGAACGCCCATCGACGCCCACAAGTTCTCCATCCTTTCCGGTATCCGTGCCGCCCTGCCCAATGCCGAGGTAATCTACGACAAGGCCTGCGAGCTCAACGACGAGTACAACACCGTGAACCATACCGCCGACTTCAATGGCGGCCAGGGCCTGTTTGTGGAGTTCTTCAACAACACTTCCCTGAAGGGTGAACCGGCCGCCAAGGGGTATTACCCCACGGTGAACTTCAGCACCTTCGGCGGTTACGGCTTTGCCGACGGCGTGAATACCAACGACTTCTCCCTCCGTGCCACCGGTAAATGGACGGCCCCGTTCACGGGAATCCTCAAGTACTACATCTCCGGCGACAACGGCTACAAGTTCATCGTGAACGGCAAGGTGGTGGAAGACGCCAAGCCCGCCATGGGCGGCGGCATGCGGGGCTTCGGCTTCGGCCGCGGCCGTGCCATCCCTTACAAGGAGTTCAAGGTGGAGGCTGGCAAGAACTACGACTTCCGCATCGAATACGTGAAGGGTTCCGGTCCCTTCGGCATGTTCAACGCCCAGTTCTGCGAGCGTAACCTGCCTGACTTCGAGGCTCTTACCGCCCGCATCGGCGACGTGGACGCCTACATCATGGTGGGCGGCATCTCGCCCCAGATGGAAGGGGAAGGCGGCGACAAGGCCGATATCGAACTGCCTATCGCCCAGCAGCGCCTGCTGAAGGCCCTCCGGGCCAGCGGCAAGCCCGTGGTGTTCGTGAACTGCTCCGGTTCCTGCCTGGGCTTCGCTTCCGTGGAAGACAGCTACGACGCCCTCCTGCAGGCCTGGTATCCCGGTGAAGGTGGCGCCGAGGCCGTGGCCGACGTGCTCTTCGGCAAGTGCAACCCTGCCGGCAAGCTGCCCGTCACCTTCTACGCCTCCACCAGCCAGCTGCCCGACTTCATGGACTATAATATGGATAACCGCACCTACCGTTACTTCAAGGGCGAACCGCTGTATCCCTTCGGCTTCGGCCTCAGCTACACCACTTTCGCTTACGGCGAGGGCAAGCTCTCCGCCGCTTCCGTGAAGGCCGGCAAGGGCGTGAAGGTTACCGTTCCCGTTACCAACACCGGTTCCGTGGCCGGCGCCGAGGTGGTGCAGGTGTACGTGAAGAGCCTGGACAACCCGGACGCTCCCATCAAGGGTCTGAAGGGCTTCCAGCGGGTTTCCATCGCCCCCGGTGCCACGGCCAAGGTTACCGTGGAGCTCAAGGCCGATGCCTTTGAGTACTACGACGGCAACGACGGCCTGTCCGTATTCCCCGGCAAGTACCAGATCCTGGTGGGCAGCTCCTCCGCCGACAAGGACCTCCAGGCCCTGGATTTCCAGGTGCTGTAATTTGGGCGGAAAGAAGTAACTGATCATTAACCTGTTAGTATTTTCTCCCTGTGATTCCGGTCACAGGGAGAAATACGTAAAATGCTGACACACAATGGCAATCGAGAACACTACCCCTGGGAGAATCCAGGAACTCGTTGAGAAACAGCGGGCCTTCTATGCCACCGGCACCACCCGGGATGTCCAATGGCGCAAACAGCAGCTCAGGGCCTTCATGGCCGGGCTCCAGAAATGGGAAAAGCCCCTTACGGACGCCCTCTGGGCCGATCTGCACAAGAGCTACGAAGAAGCCTACCTCACCGAAATCGGCCTGGTCTATGGAGAGATTGGCGAAGCCATCAGGAAGGTGGGCCGATGGGCCCGGCGCAAGGGCAAACCCACGCCG
>JAEEQF010000079.1 GCA_016285175.1 Bacteroidales bacterium | reverse complement strand
CACGGGATATTCTTCCCGTCGGCACCGAAGACGGAAATCATTCCGACTTTCTTTCCAATTAAACCAGGCATTGGTGTTTGTTAATTAATTGTTACTTAATGTTTTAACGCTAATTGTAGGCCACTTGGGCACAATTGCGGACCGCAAAGATACTACTAATTATTTGATTTTCCAAAACTTATCAACAGGTTTTTTCACAATCCAACGGATGGGTTTTTCGGCATCCGGACGTTTCTTTTTTTTACTTTTTTATTATATTTGCGGAGAGAAGTAGTGTATCCTTATTTGTTGGGATTTGCAATCCCCGGACAAATAACCAACTTTGCAGCCATGAGAAAAACGGTCCTCATTGTCGTCTTCGCCCTCCTGGCCCTGTCTGCACAAGCCCAGTCGTATAGCTTCAGCGGACAGGTTTTGGAGAAAAAGACCGGTGAGCCCTTAGATTTCGCTACCGTTTTTCTCGCCGCCACGGAGCAGTGGGCCGTAACGGATGCGGAGGGAAAGTTTACCATTAAAAATATTAAGGTGCCCCAAAGCGCGGTCTCCGTTTCCAGCCTGGGCTATGTAACCTTGTCCCGCAAGGTGGATTTCCGGAAGGAAGCCACCGGAGTCCAGTTCCTGCTGGAAGAGGACAACCTTACCCTGGAAGGCGCCATGGTCACCGCCAGGGAGAACGGAGAATCGGCCACAACCAGCCGCACCATAGACAAAACGGCCCTGGACCACGTGCAGCTCATGAACGTGTCGGACATTTCCAGCCTGCTGCCGGGCGGGGTAACCCAGAACAACAACCTTACGGCCGACAGGCAGTTCAACATCCGCGCGGGCTCATCGGCCGAAAGCGGGAACGCCTCCTTCGGGACGGCCGTGGAAGTGGACGGGGTGCGCCTCTCCAACAACGCCTCCTATTACGACGCCAACAAAGCCATCAAAGGCGTTTCCACCAACAGCATCGCCTCCTCCAACGTAGAGTCGGTGGAAGTGATTACCGGCGTCCCTTCAGTGGAATACGGAGACATGGGCTCCGGCGTGGTCAAGATCAACACCAGGAAAGGAAGAACCCCCTGGATGGTCACCCTCTCCACCAGTCCCAAGACCAAGCAGGCCTCCTTCAGCAAGGGCTTCGGCCTGGGCAGCACGGCAAAAGGAAGGTCCCTGGGCGTAATCAACGCCAGCGCGGAGTATACCCGTTCCGTGAGCGACCAGATGTCGCCCTATACTTCCTACGACCGCAAGCAGCTCTCCCTCACCTACAGCAACACCCTCTACGGCGGGGCTTTCCGGGCGCATCCGCTCCGCCTGTCGGCCAGCGTGACGGGGAACCTGGGCGGCCTGGACGACAAGGCCGATCCGGACAAACTCACCGGCACCTTCATCCAGTCCCGGGACAACGCCCTCCGCGCCAGCCTCACGGCCGACTGGCTGCTGAGCCTTCCCTGGATTACCAACCTGGAGCTGAACGCATCGGGGTCCACCGCCGACAAGCGGGTACTGGAGAACAGGAACTACCAGCAAGGCGTTACCGATATCGCCCTCCACGCCATGCAGGCGGGCTATTACATGTCGGCCCCTTACCAGGAGGGCGGGAACAATCCCGTGGTGATGATCCCCCCGGGCAACTGGTACAACATCATGGGCGTGGACGACCGTCCCGTAACGGCCAAAGTATCCCTCAAGGCCAACTGGGCCACACATTTCGGCACCTTAAGCAGCAAGGCCAAAGTGGGCGCCGAATGGAACTGGGACCATAACCTGGGCGCCGGCCAGTATTCCGAAGACCCCTCCACGGCTCCTACCTGGCGGGAATACCGCTACTGCGACAATCCCTCCATGCACAACCTGGGCCTCTATGCCGAGGAGAACCTCATGGTTCCCGCGGGGCAAGGCCGCATCAACCTCATCGCCGGCATCCGGGAAGACCTCACCTACATCAAGGGATCGGCCTATGGGCTCACCTCCAGCCTGTCCCCGCGCGTCAATCTCAAATATACCGTGCTGGACGGCGTCGGACGGGCCGATAAGTTCCTGCGGGAACTGAGTTTCCGGGCCAGCTGGGGCGTGGCCGTGAAGCTGCCGTCCTTCTCCATCCTGTATCCCACCCCCGGTTACCTGGACGTGAACGTGTTCACCTCCACGGCATCGGCCGACAACACCGTGTACCGCGCCTTCTACGTGCAGCCGCGCGCCCTCGAATACAACGCCGCGCTGCGCTGGCAGCGCAACCAGCAGGCCGAAGTGGGCGTGGAAGCCAGCCTGGGCGGGGTCCGCATCTCCCTGGCGGCCTTCCTGAACCGCACCCTGGACGCCTACGGGCTCATGACCGGCTACGACCGGCTCACCTACAACTACACCAGCACGGCCGCCGTACAGGGCCTTTCCATCCCCGCCGCCAACCGGGTATATGTACTGGATCCGGCAACGGGCATGGTTACCGTGCAGGACAAGACCGGAGCCCTGGCCCCGCAAACCATTCAGCCGGAAGAGCGGAAACAGTTCATTCCCAAAACCTTTGAATACAACGCCCAGCATCCCATTACGCGTTATGGCGTGGAATGGGTGATAGATTTCCCGCGCATCGAAACTATCGGCACCACCATCCGGCTGGACGGCAATTATTACGCTTACAAGGGCATCAAGACGGACATTACACCGAACTCGCCCTACACCATCACCGGAAGCGACGGAAAGCCGTTCCGCTACATCGGCTTTTATTATGGCGGAAACAATGTGTCCAACGGCAGCCAGACCCGCACCCTGCGCAACAACCTCACCATCACCACGCACATTCCCAAGGTGCGGATGATCCTGTCCGTAAAGCTGGAAGCCACCCTGCTGCGCTATTCCCGCTCCCTGGCCGAACAGCCCGGCGTCACCCGCACCTATGTGCTCCGGGAGCTTTCCAATCCCCTTTCCTACGACCCTTCCGTCTCCATCTACGAAGGCGACAACTACGCGGTCACCTTCCCGGATTATTACGAGAGCTATGACCAGCCGGGCGTGCAAGTTCCGTATCTGGAGAAGCTCCGCTGGGCCAAGGAGAACGACCCGGCCCTCTATGCCGACCTGTCCAAGCTGGCCGTTCCGTACAACTTCGTATACGGCTTCCGGAAAGACTACATCTCCCCTTACTTCTCGGCCAATTTCAGCATCACCAAAGAATTGGGAGACGTAGCATCCATTTCCTTCTATGCCAATAATTTCTTCAACAACATGGGGCAGGTGCTGTCGTCCCGCACCGGTACCTACAGCTCCTTATCCTCCTATATTCCCGCATTCTACTACGGGCTCACTGTAAGACTCAAATTTTAAATCCAACGTATTATGAAACAGAAATTTAACATCGTTGTACTCCTGTCGCTGGCCATCCTGGCGGCGGCTTGCGAAAAGAAACCCGCCGATCCCCTTCCCCGGGATGTATCCGTCCAGCTCTCCTACAATTCCTCCCTCCTCCAGGTTGCAGGCATTCCCGTGACCGTGAGCGATGCCGCCGGCACCTTCACGCTTGACGCCGCCACCGACGCCAATGGCGTGGCCAGCTTCAAGCTTAACCCCGGAGTTTATTCCGTTTCGGCCACCTATGTCACCAGCGAAGACGGTATGCGGATGGCCTACAACGGTTCCATCGCCGCGGTCTCCGTTTCAGCGCCCGGAACCGCCGACGAAGTGATGCTCCTGGACCTTCCCATGACTTTGGTGGAATCCCGCCAGATCATCATCAAGGAACTGTACTTCGGCGGCTGCACCAACCCGGAAACCAGCAAGGGATATACGGAAGACGCTTATGTAGTGCTGTACAACAACTCCGACGTGGAGGCCGATGCCAGCGACGTGGTGTTCGGTTTCCTGGCCCCTTATAACGGCCACGGCAACAACAAGTTCCGCGTTGACGACAACCTCCTGTACGAGAACGAGAGCTGGATCCCTTCCTACGGCGCCATCTGGTGGTTCACCGCCGAGGTGAAGATTCCCGCCTGGTCGCAGGTAGTGGTGGCCATCTTCAGCGCCATCGACCACACCGCCACCGTATCCACTTCCGTGAACCTGGCCGATCCTTCCTACTATTGGATGTCCAACAGCGGGGTCGCCCAGTACACTAATAAGAAATACGCAGCTTCCGACGTCATCGCCACCAACCATTACCTGAGCTGCTATCCCTTCACCCAGGGCAACGCCTGGGCCATGTCCAACAGTTCCCCGGCCTTCTTCATCGGCCAGATTCCTTTTGCCGATGTGGACGCCCTCTGCAAGGATACGGAAAACTACGACCACACCCTGGGCACTTCCGCCGCCATGAACGTGGTCAAGTTCCCCAAGGACAAGGTGATTGGCGCCATCGAGGTATACTCCCAGCCCAACCTGGCCAAGAGCGCACCCCGTTTCCCGGCCGATATAAACTCCGGTTACGTGGCCATTACCAACAACCAGGGTTACTCCGTGTACCGCAACGTGGACAAGGCCGCCACCGAGGCCCTGCCCGAGAACGAAGGCAAGCTGGTGTATGGCTATACCCAGGGAACCGAGGATGTGGAAGGCACCACGGATCCCTCCGGCATTGATGCCGAAGCCTCCATCGCCAACGGCGCCCACATTGTCTATTCCCAGACCAACAACTCCACCAACGACTTCCACCAGAGAAAGACCGCTTCCCTGAAGAAGTAGCCTTATGCTGCAGCGCCGTCTCATAGCCGCCGTCTTTGTCCTGGCCCTGGCCCTTCCGGCCCGGGGTCAGGACGGGGAAGGCGTTCAGGACTACCGCCTGGCCAGGGAAGCCCTGACCTGGGCTTCCCTGTCCAATCCAGCCCTGATGGATGCCTTCCAGGGCCGGATGGCCATGGTGGAACTGCAGTTTGATACGAATTTCGGCGGGCTTGCCTCCCTCACGGAATCCCCGGCCAGCTACCTGGGCGGGGCCTCCACGGAATCCTACTATCGGATTGGGGAGCGGATCACCTTCTTCGGCCTTTTGGACTGGAAGTATTTCTCCGGCAAGGATATGGGCGGAGAGGTGCTCATGGACCCGTATTACAATCCCGTCAACTTCCTGGAAAGTACTGTGGAGACGACGGGTACCCGGAACCGCGAGCGCTATGGACTCCAGGGAGGACTGTCCTTCCGCCTGGGCCGGAAATGGGCCGCCGGCGCGCGTGTCTCCTACACGGCGGCCGACCAGACCAAGGTGAAAGACCCCCGTTTCTCCAGTATCTGGATGGACCTGACGGCGGATGCGGGCATAAGCTGGAAACCCACGGAGGGCCTAACCCTGGGCGCTTCGTTCCAATACCGGAATACCCTGGAAATGCTGAAAGGCGGCATCTACGGCACCACCGACAAGCAATATTTCATCCAGACCGACAAAGGGGCTTTCCTGGGCACGACAGCCGAACTGGCCGGAGACTACAATTACGTACCGGTAACCGAATCCCGGCCGATGGCCAACCAGTTCTTCGGCGGCGCCCTGCAAGTGGTGCTGAAGGACAAGTTCTCCGCCGAAGCCTGGTTCCGGACCCGTGACGGTTATTACGGCCGCCAGAGCTCCAGCACCGCCACCTTTTTTGAATTCGGCGGCTATCAGGCCGGACTCCGGAGCGTGCTTCTCCTCCCTTCCGGCAGGAACCTGCACCGTTTATCGGCCGATTTTTCGCTGGAAAGCCTGGAGAACCGGGAGAACCAGTTCCGCTATATCACCCCCACCGGACAAAGCACCGTGGTGGAGTACACCGGACAGAGCAAAGTCCTGGACCGGCTGGACCTGGCCGGCTCCCTGGACTATGCCTGGCACATGGGGACCGGCGGCTATCGGCCCCGCTTCATCCTGGGCCTCAAGCTGGAGGGGCGCAGCCGGACCCAATCGGCCTCGATCTTCCCCCTTTTCCGGGAGCAGCGGATAAGCACTTTCAGCGCAGATATCTACGGCCAGAAGAACTTCTCCACCGCCCGGGCGCTCTGGACCCTGGAACTGCACGGCCTGGCCGCAGGCGGCCTGGAGAGTTACCGGAAAGACAGCCGAGACTCTTCCGCCATTTCCACCGCCATCAAGAGTTTCGACACCTGGATGAACCGGCAGACCGAATATGAGACCGCCTTCCGCGCCGGCGGAGGCATAGCATTGGAATACAGTTTGCTCCAATGGAAATCCTGTGTTCCCTATATCCGTTTTTCCGAGAGTTTCCTCATCCTCACTTCCGCTCCCCAGTACCTGGCCGGCCGCTGGCGGAACGTGGCTAAAATCAGTGTCGGCTGCCACTTTTAATAACACCCATCTATGAGACGGCTCCTTCTGCTACTGGCCGCCCTCCTGCCCGGCATCGCCCTGGCCCAAAGCATCCCTCCCGGTGCGGAATTCCGTACGGGGCGGCTGGACAACGGCCTCACCTATTATCTGGCCCACAACGAGAATCCTCCGGGCTGTGCCGATTTCTATATTGCCCACAACGTGGGTGCCCTGCAGGAAGAGGACAATCAGGACGGCCTGGCCCATTTCCTGGAGCACATGGCCTTCAACGGCACCCGGCATTACCCCGGCAACAGCATCCTTACTTTCCTGGCCAAGGAAGGTGTGCGCTTCGGCTATAACGTAAACGCCTACACCACCCGGCGGGAGACCGTCTACAACCTGTCGTCGGTTCCGCTGGTGCGGGAGACCTTCGTGGATTCGGTGCTCCTGATCCTGCACGACTGGTCCTGCGACATCTCCTGTGAGCCCCAGGCCCTGGACGACGAGCGCGGGGTCATCAGCGAGGAATGGCGCATGCGGGACGACCCGCGGAGCCGCATAGCCCGCCTGCAGAACAACCTTATCTACAAGGGCTCCAAGCAGGCCGTGCGCAGCGTCATCGGCTCGCTGGACGTGATTAACAACTTCAAGCGGGAAGAGATCCTGGACTTCTACCACAAATGGTACCGGCCAGACCTCCAGGCCATCATCATCGTGGGCGATTTTGACGTGGACCAGATGGAGGCCCGGGTGAAAAAGTCCTTTGCCGATATCCCCATGCCGGAAAACGCCCCCCGGAAGGAAAGCTATTTCCCGCCTCATCTGGACGAACCCCTCTTTGAGGACATAGCCGACCCGCACCTCAAGTTCTACGCCCTCAAGATTTTCTGCAAGCAGCCTTTCCCCGGCTGGGAAGAGCGTTCCTCGGAAGCTTTCTACCGGGACCTTTACTGCCGGAACATCGTCTCCACCATCCTGTCGGAGCGCCTGAAAAAAGCCGCGCAGGAGAAATCCTCCCCGGCCCGTTCCGCAGTCCTCACCACCAGCGAATATGAGCCCGACTACATCCTCTCCCTGTTCACCGTCACGCCCAAGGACAAGAGCCTCATAGGCGCATCGCTGGAATTCACCTACCGGGAAATCCGCCGCCTGCTGCTGCACGGGGTGAGCCCCGCAGAGTTTGAGGCCGCCAAGCTTTCCGTCTCCCAGCGCGCCCATCTGGACCGGCCGATAGTAAGGGAAGACGTCAAGAGTGAGGAACTTGTAAAGAAAGCCATAGACCACTTCCTCCTCAACCGCCCGCTGGTGCATCCGGCCGACCTGCAGGAAATCCAGACGCGGGTGCTGGGAGAGATCGGCTACGAAGACATCCTCCCCTATCCGGATAAGATGTTCCGGGACAGCGAGACCATCTACACCACCTGCTACAATACGGTGGAAGACCCCGGCATCGCCCCTTCCCCGGAGCAGATGAAAGCCATCCTGGCCCAAGTGGATGCCGAGGATATCGGCCCGCGGTTCCTGGAATACAAGGCCCCGGACATGAGCGTCAGCGCCCCCGGGGGCAGCATCCTGAAAGTGGTTCCCCAAAAGGGATACGAGCTCTGGGAGCTTTCCAACGGGGTAAAGGTCTATTATAAACAGGCCGATCCGGTGGCCTCCCACTACCATCTGGCCGCCATCTGGCGATGGGATACCGGCGCAAAGAGTTACCGGCAAGAGCTCATCACCCCCTCCAGGATCGCCGCCAGTTACCTGGGAGGGAACCTGGGCTTCCGAGGCGTGGAGAAACAGGACTACAAGAACTATCCGGAACTGTCCGGCTTCAGCCTCCTCGTCAGCGCCCTCCGCACCAAGACCGCCATGACGGTCATCGCCGGAAAGGGGCATGAAGAAAACGCCTTCAAGACGGTTTACCTTACCCTTACGGAACCCTACTTTGGAAAGCGGCTGGAGAAGACCAAGGAGAACGAACTCAAGAGCCTGGCACGGAAAAAGAGCAACACCACGCTCTTTGACGAGCGCTGCACGCGGGAAGTCTATGGCAACCATCCCTGGCTGCAGGTGGTGGATTCCGCCGCAGTGGAAGCCGTGGACATGGCGCTGGTGGAGGATGTCTTCCACCGGGCTTTCGGAGACTACAGGAATCTGTCCGTGTTCATCTGCAGCGACCAGGACCGTGCCACGGTGGAAGATTATGTGTGCCGGTATGTGGCCTCGCTCTCCGGAGACTATCCCTATGAGAAAGCCCAGGTAAAAGCGCCGGTGCCGCTGGTGAAAGGCACGCTCACCATCACCGAGGAGCACAAGCCGGAATCCGAGCCCCTCACCAACATCTACTATGCCTTCCTGCAAAAGGAAGAGGCTACCACACGCAACATCGTTATCTCCGACTTCCTGGACTACATCCTCAGCGCCCGCTACCTGAATCTCATCCGGGAGGAGCGCGGTGGTGCCTACCACGTGGGCTACAGCACGGATATTCCGGACCGGGCTGATGAACCCTGGCGCGGCATAGTACAGTTCAAGACCCGCCCGGAAATGGCGGAACAGCTGCTCCAGGATGTCCAGGACGTAATGGACAAGATGTGCCAGGAAGGTCCCACGCCCGAGGAAATGGACGTTGCCGCCAAATACATGGTCAAGCGGCACGGGGAGATAGAGAACCGGGTAAAACGCAGCGTGGGAGACCAGCTGGACCGCCTGGAAAGCACCGTCCTCCTGGGCCGGGACTATGATTTTGACTACAGGCAGATGATTGAAAGCATCAGCG